>NZ_DAMDAY010000146.1:0-10460 GCF_032093475.1 Lysinibacillus sp.
ATGAAATAATAGGTTGTACTGTTATTTCTGAAGACGGCCAAACAATTGGTATTGTGGCAGATATCCTGCAAACAGGGGCAAATGATGTGTGGGTAGTCAAAGGTTCGAAAAAAGAGCATTATATCCCTTATATAGAAGATATCGTAAAAGATATAGATGTTGAAGAAAAGAAAATAGTAATTCATGTAATGGAAGGTCTATTATGATGAATATTCATGTACTAAGCCTATTCCCAGATATGTTTTCTGGCGTTTTTGGAGCGTCGATATTAAAGAAAGCACAAGAAAAAGGCGCTGTAAAACTAGAGGTAACGGATATTCGTACATTTTCGGGGAACAAGCACAATCAAGTTGATGACTATCCATATGGTGGTGGAGCAGGCATGGTATTAAAGCCTGAACCTATGTTTAGTGCAGTAGAGGCAATAACTGCAGGAAAACAGCCACGTATCATTTTAATGTGCCCACAGGGTGAAAGATTTACTCAGAAAAAGGCAGAGGAGCTAGCACAGGAAACGGAATTAGTTTTCTTATGCGGGCATTATGAGGGCTATGATGAACGTATACGTCAGCATCTTGTGACAGATGAAATCTCCATTGGTGATTTTGTGTTAACAGGTGGCGAGTTAGGAGCTATGACCGTTATTGATAGTGTAGTTAGACTGTTACCTGGTGTATTAGGGCAAGAGGATTCACATATTCAAGATTCTTTTTCAACAGGTTTATTGGAGCATCCCCATTATACACGACCTGCGGAGTTTCGTGGAATGAAGGTACCTGATGTTTTACTTTCGGGAAATCATGCTAAAATCGAGCAATGGCGAGAGGAACAATCGCTGAAAAGAACTTTTGAGCGTCGACCAGACTTACTCGAGCATTATCCATTAACAGACAAGCAAAAATTGTATCTAGAAAAACTAAAAAACAATCATCAAGATGCTTGATTACGTGCTTTATTTATGATAACATCTATTCTGTACTTCTATGTGAAGTACTGAATTACGGTGTTCCGCTGTGGCATAGATTGCGTGCAAGAGCATCTGTCTAAGGAGAGAAAAACAATGTCAAACATTATTGCAGAAATTACAAAAGCTCAGCTTCGCACTGATCTACCAGCTTTCCGTCCTGGTGATACTGTTAAGGTACACGTGAAAGTAGTAGAGGGTACTCGTGAACGTATCCAAATCTTCGAAGGTGTAGTAATTAAACGTCGTGGTGGCGGTATTAGCGAAACTTTCACAGTTCGTAAAATTTCTTACGGTGTAGGTGTTGAACGTACATTCCCTGTACACACACCAAAAATCGCTAACCTAGAAGTTGTACGTCGTGGTAAAGTACGTCGTGCTAAACTTTACTACCTACGTAACCTACGTGGTAAAGCTGCTCGTATTAAAGAAATTCGATAATTATGACTTAAAAGTGAGGGGCTTGAGTTCAAGCCCCTTTTCTTTTTGCTTGTCATCTTAATTCACTATCATCTAAAATGGTGATAGACAAGGGGGCAATTCTCGATGGAAAAACAGGTGAAAGAAAAGAATGAATTATGGGAATGGACAAAAGCACTATTAATTGCATTTGCGATTGCTGCAATTATTCGATATTTTTTATTTACACCCATAGCAGTTGATGGAGAGTCCATGATGCCAACCCTTGAAGATGGCGATCGAATGATTGTGAATAAAATTGGTTATAAAATAGGTGAACCGAAACGTTTTGATATCGTTGTATTTCATGCACCTGAACAAAAAAATTATATTAAGCGTGTAATTGGATTGCCGGGGGATACACTGGAGTATAAGGACGATCAATTGTATATCAATGGTGAGCCAATAGATGAGCCCTATTTAGATGCTTATAAAGCGCAAATCACCGGAGGAACCTTAACAGAAGACTTTACCCTAAAAGACATCGATGTTTCTTTGGACACCATTCCTGAAGGATATGTTTTTGTCATGGGGGACAATCGTCGAAATAGTAAAGATAGCCGACATATCGGGCTAGTTGAACAAAAGGAAATTATCGGTAACACCAGTTTGATTTTCTGGCCGTTTAGTGACATAAAAATTGTAAAGTAATGCAAGAAAGGGAGCGCTGAATCACTCCCTTTTTCTTTTAGTTTAGGAGGTATAGGTGTGACAATACAATGGTTTCCTGGGCATATGGCAAAAGCCCGACGTGAAGTAACTGAAAAATTAAAGCTTGTTGATATTATATTTGAATTAATAGATGCTCGTTTACCCCTATCCTCGCGTAATCCGATGATCGACGAAGTAATTAATCAAAAACCTCGTCTGTTAATTTTAAATAAAGCGGATATGGCAGATGAGCAAGAAACACGTAAATGGGTAGAATAATTTGCTCAACGTGGTCATAGAGCAGTAGCCATTAATTCACTTGAGGGCAAGGGCTTACAGCAAGTAACAAAAGCCGCACAAGAAATTTTAAAAGAAAAATTTGACCGTATGAAAGCAAAAGGAATGAAACCTAGAGCTATTCGTGCCATGATTGTTGGAATTCCGAACGTTGGAAAATCAACGCTCATCAATCGCTTAGCGAAAAAAAATATCGCTAAAACGGGCAATACACCAGGTGTGACTAAAGCACAGCAGTGGATTAAAGTCGGTAAAGAACTGGAGCTTTTGGATACGCCAGGTATTTTATGGCCGAAGTTTGAGGATCAAGAAGTAGGCTTTAAATTAGCTTTAACAGGTGCCATTAAGGATACCATTACAAATATGGAAGACTTAGCTGTCTATGGTTTGCGATTCTTATCTGTTCATTATCCAAAGCGTATGGAAGAGCGATATGGTATCGAATTTATTCATGAAGAGTTAGTGGATACATTCGACCATATTGGGAAACTACGTCGTGTATTCGGTCCTGGTGGAGAAATTGACTATGATCAAGTAGCTCAACTAATTGTTCGAGATATACGCGGATTACAATTAGGTAAACTTACCTTTGATTTTGTTGGAGAACAGCTAGAAAAAGAAGCTGAGCAATTATAAGTTTTGAAACTGTCACATGTTCTTGTGGCAGTTTTTCTTTTAGGAATGACTTTTCTTACCGATAATGACTATAGAGAGGTAAATAGTTTTCAAGTTAAAGAGACTACATAAACATGTTATAGTTTTAATGAGTAGTAGCAAGAAGGAGTACAAAATGAAAACCATTAAAGAAATTACAACTGCATTGAAAGATGCGGAGGAATGGCAAGATTGGATGATAGAAATTGAGGCGGATGTAAGAGCTGGCGTACAGAAGGCTTGGCTTACATGGCAAAAAAGACAAGATAAAAAACGTCAATTACAAAAAGAACATCAAGCAAAAGTCGCATTCGATTTAAGCTACGGGGGCATAGATACATTGATTGCTGGTGTAGATGAGGCGGGACGTGGACCGTTAGCGGGGCCAGTCGTGACTGCAGCTGTGATATTACCGACTAATTGCGAGGCGCTTGTTGGATTGAATGATTCGAAACAATTATCAAAGGAAAAAAGAAATGCCTTTGCCACTTTAATTAAAGAGCATGCCATTAGTTATTTTATCCATTTTCAATCGGCCCAGCAAATCGATGCGTTAAATATTTTTGAGGCAACCAAACAATCTATGAAAGCAAGTGTAGAATCACTAACGAAAAAGCCGGATGTTGTTCTTGTAGATGCTATGACATTGCCTATTTCAATCCCACAGGATTCGATTATTAAAGGTGATGCTAAAAGCTTAGCAATAGCGGCAGCCTCTATTTTAGCTAAAACAGCCCGAGATGATTATATGGAACAATTAGATAAGGACTTTCCGATGTATGGCTTTGGACAACATGCCGGCTATGGTACAAAGCAGCATTTAAAAGCATTAGAGGAATACGGACCAACTATTCATCATCGTAAATCATTCGAACCGATTAAATCCATGTTTCAATAACGTTCAAAAAGGAAACACAATTACACGAAGGAGTAATTGATGAAAGGAGTTTGTATATGACAGCCACATCATTTAATCCGATTCAACCGCAACAAAATGCTATCACATCAACAAATCAACCCCTTGCCTTAAAGCAAGGACAAGTATTCCATGGCACAATTAAGCAATTATATCCAGACCAGATGGCAGAAATACAAGTAGGCAATCAAAAGTTCATAGCTAAACTTGAAGTACCTTTAAAAGCCGGAGATGCCCATTTCTTTCAGGTAACAGGAACAAATCCACAAACGGAATTAAAAGTGGTGACTGGACCGATGATGCAAGCATCTACGCCCAATCAACAAATTAATCAGCTTTTAGAATCTATGAATTTACCTAAATCTACAGAGATGCAGCAATTGTTGGGACATTTTATGAAGGCGCAACTACCTATTTCGAAAGATCAACTGCTCCAAGCAGAAATATGGTTAAAGGCATTGCCAGAAGGGATGTCGAAAGTGGATGCACTGCAAACCATCCAAAAAATGATAGAGCTTAAAATGCCGATGACAAATGATGTGTTTCATGCACTCATGAATGGTCAAAAAACGTCTGGTATGACCACGCTCATGGATAACTTTGCTCAGCTTTTAGCAAAGGATGTAACTTTATCTGCCCAATTGAGGCAAAATCTAATGCAACAAGTACAAGCGATTGCCAAGCCTTTTGAAGTAGAAACGGGTGGTGTCATCCTTGCTAGAGTTCTTCAGAGTTTAACAAATAGTGCTGCAATGATGAGTGAAAAAATGCAAGCATTATCGATTCTCAAGGAATCAGGCATTCTTCCACAGCAGGCTACATTACAAAACTGGTCAAACATTAAAGAAGCAAAAGCTTTTCAACCAATGCAGCAAGCTGGACAAGTTATTCAAACCATCGTTGCTACAAAGCCTGAAAATGCCAGTCAACTTGTGGAACAGCTTAAAACATGGCTAGGAAATCAACAATTATTAACGAATGAGCAAAAACAGCAAATCAATCAGCTAATGGACCGTTTTAATCAGATACCGGTAACCAAACAAACGCTAGATGTTTTTGCTAAACAAATGCAGGATCAACTATTAAAAGCGTTTGCCCAAAATACAGCTGATCGTCTATTTACACAGGATGCCCATGCACTTTCTGTGAAGGATCATCTGCTCTCTCTTTTTAGGCAAGAATCAAATTCTCCTTTCCAGAATGAAGTTCTAATGCGCAACCTTGTGAAAAATAGCATTGATTCTACACAACCATTTATTCAGCAAACTTTAACCCAAGCAGATGCACTAGTACAAAATTCGATGGATAGCAAAGCGATGGAGCATGCCCTAAAAACAGTGTTAAAAAATTTAGGGATTAGCTATGAGGCTACCTTAGGCAATAAATCAGCGGATCTGCAAATGATTGCTCATCAGCTAAAGCCACAGCTCCATACATTATTGCAGGAAACTAATACGACACCTCAAATGAAGGAAGCGGCAGAAATGCTCATGACACGTATGAATGGCATGCAGCTATCTTCAGGAGAGAATGGTCATCAACATCAGCTTATTATGCAAGTCCCGCTTGAGTTTTTCGGCAAAAAGATGGATGCAACATTACAATGGAATGGTCGTATGAAGGATGATGGCAAAATCGATGCCAACTATGCACGTGTATTATTTTATTTACAGATGGCATCAATGCAAGAAACGGTGATTGATATGCAGGTTCAAAATAGAGTGGTCACAGTAACAGTCTTTAATGAGCATTCAGATATTCAGCCACTTGCGGAGCCACTAAAGGCAGCCTTGAAAATGGGCTTGGCAGAAAAAAATTATCAACTTTCAGGAGTCTTTATTAAACAATTTGACAAGGGGCAAACGGCAAAAGTAAGTCCTGTAATAGAACAGCAAGAGGATCATAGTGGGGTGGATATCCGCGTATGAGCGAAGAAAAATTTACACGAAAAGAGGCAATTGCGCTTACTTATAAACTTGGACAATTTGATAGTCCAACTGTTGTAGCAAAGGGAAAAGGGAAAATTGCTGAAAATATTTTAGCTCGTGCTACTGAGCACAATGTGCCAATTTATGAGGATCCTAACCTCGTGCAATTGCTTGGTCAACTGGATTTAAATGAGTCCATTCCAGAAGAATTATATCAGGCCGTAGCTGAGGTTTTTGCATTTATATATCGTTTAGATCAGCAACATGCGCGAAAATATAGAAAAAATGAAGTATTCTGACTATTCTTGCAAGCTGTTTTAGTACACAAAATAGAAAAAAGCGGCATAATAAGAGAGAAAATTCGAACTAAAGACAAAGTGTAGACTTTATCAGAATCTTTCGTTAGAATAGTCTATGTTAGTAAAACAATTCTACGCAAATGTTTGATGGGAGGATGTATTATGAATATCCATGAATATCAAGGGAAAGAGATTCTGAGAAAATATGGTGTAGCTGTACCGAACGGAAAAGTTGCTTTTTCCCCTGATGAAGCAGTGAAAGTAGCGAAGGAACTTGGCTCAAATGTAACAGTAGTCAAGGCGCAAATTCATGCAGGTGGACGCGGTAAAGCAGGTGGTGTAAAAATCGCTAAAAACCTAGACGAGGTACGTACGTACGCAAAAGAATTATTAGGGAAAATTTTAGTGACTCATCAAACAGGTCCAGAAGGTAAAGAAGTAAAACGCTTGTATATTGAAGAGGGTTCTGATATCCAAAAAGAATATTATTTAAGTCTAGTATTAGATCGTGCAACATCTCGTGTTACGATGATGGGATCTGAAGAAGGCGGTATGGATATTGAAGAGGTTGCAGAAACAAATCCAGAAAAAATCTTCAAAGAAGTAGTAGATCCTGTTGTGGGCTTAACAAGCTTCCAAGCACGTCGTATGGCGTTTAATATGAATATTCCAGCAAACCTAGTAGGGAAAGCTGTTAAATTAATGTTAGGTTTATATCAAGCATTTATCGACAAAGATGCTTCGATTGTAGAAATTAATCCACTTGTTGTAACTGGACAAGGTGAAGTTGTGGCATTAGATGCTAAGTTCAATTTTGATGCGAATGCACTATATCGACATAAAGATATTGTCGAATTACGCGATTTTGACGAAGAAGATGCAAAAGAAATCGAAGCATCCAAATATGATTTAAGCTATATTTCATTAGATGGTAACATTGGTTGTATGGTTAATGGTGCCGGTCTTGCAATGGCCACTATGGATACAATTAGTTATTATGGCGGAAGCCCTGCTAACTTCCTAGATGTAGGGGGCGGTGCAACAGCTGAAAAAGTAACAGAGGCTTTCAAAATTATCCTTTCTGATCCAAACGTAAAAGGCATTTTCGTAAACATTTTTGGCGGAATTATGAAGTGTAACATTATTGCTGAAGGTGTTGTGACAGCTGCTAAAGAAATTGGTTTAGCTGTGCCGTTAGTTGTACGTTTAGAAGGTACAAATGTAGAACTTGGAAAAGAAATTTTAAATGCATCTGGTTTAAACATCGTTGCAGCGGATTCAATGGCTGACGGTGCACAAAAAATTGTGGGACTAGTAGGCTAAGGAAGGCAGGGAGAACAATGGCTGTATTTATTAACAAAGATACGAAGGTAATTGTACAAGGGATTACGGGCGAAACAGCTCTTTTCCATACGAAGCAAATGCTAGAGTATGGTACTAAAATCGTAGCAGGTGTAACACCAGGTAAAGGTGGACTTGAAATCGAGGGAGTTCCTGTTTTCAATACAGTAGCAGAAGCTGTAGCTGCAACAGGTGCTACAACTTCAGTTATCTATGTACCTGCACCATTTGCGGCAGATGCAATTTTAGAAGCTGTTGATGCTGAATTAGAATTAACAATCTGTATCACAGAGCATATTCCTGTCCTTGATATGGTTAAAGTTAAACGTTATATGGAAGGTAAAAAGACTCGCTTAGTAGGTCCGAACTGTCCGGGTGTAATTACTGCTGACGAATGTAAGATTGGGATCATGCCTGGTTACATTCATACAAAAGGCCATGTAGGAGTTGTTTCTCGTTCTGGTACTTTAACATATGAAGCGGTGCACCAACTAACACAAGCTGGCATTGGTCAAACAACTGCTGTAGGTATCGGTGGAGACCCTGTTAACGGTACAAACTTCATTGATGTTCTAGAAGCATTTAATAATGATCCAGAAACTTACGCAGTAGTTATGATTGGAGAAATCGGTGGTACAGCTGAGGAAGAGGCAGCTGCATGGATTAAGGCAAATATGACGAAACCTGTCGTAGGCTTTATCGGTGGGCAAACTGCACCTCCAGGCAAACGTATGGGTCACGCTGGTGCTATCATTTCTGGTGGTAAAGGAACGGCAGCAGAAAAAATTAAAGCGATGAACGCTGCTGGTATTGAAGTAGCGGAAACACCGTCTGTTATTGGTGAAACGTTGATTAAAGTAATTAAAGAAAAAGGGCTATACGAAAAGTGTAAAACCCATTAAAATGGAAGATGTAGCACATTGATGCTACATCTTTTTCATTATTTATACACTGTATACCATCTTCTCTTTTTCCTACTTGCGGTGAAGAAAACGACAATTCTGTGGCAGGTGTCATAAATAATGATGAAAAAGTTGTGTTGAAATTATCTTGCGGTCATTTAATTTCTTCTATTATAAAAGGAGGTTTGTTAAATGATCCTTGCAATGGATACCCAGAGATTACTAGCTTTACATTATGTTTACCCATTACCACTTCAGAAACTTCAGCGTTTATTGACCCCAGTGAATATTTTAAACGAGTTTGAAAATATTCAATATGATGAAATAGCAAAGGTTTTACAAATATCGGCACATAAAGCATATCAACTCTCGCACAGTTTTCGACAAATTATGACAACTTCATTTGAAGAGGTTTATGCACAAGAAAATATAGTCCCCATACCGTTTTATCATCCTTACTTCCCAGCGCAATTATTTGAAATATCCAACCCACCTACTGTATTGTATGTGAAAGGTCAGTATTCCCTGTTATCAAATAATAAACAGATAGCTATTATAGGTTCTAGGAAGGCTACAGCGTATTCAAAGAGGGCGATAGATGTCATAGTCCCACCTCTTGTTCAACGTGGGTATACGGTCGTCAGTGGGCTTGCTAGAGGTGCTGATACGATAGCACATAGGGCGACAATTGATGTGGGAGGCCACACAATTGCGGTGCTTGGACATGGTTTTAATTATCTCTATCCAGCAGAAAATCGCGTTCTTGCTAAACAATTGGCAGAACACCAACTATTAGTGACAGAATACCCCCCTTACATGAAGCCTGAAAAATGGCATTTTCCAATGCGTAATCGAATTATTAGTGGATTATCTCAGGCCTTAGTTGTCACAGAAGCTGCGTTGAAAAGTGGCACGCTTATTACAACTGAGCTTGCATTGGAGCAAGGGAAAGATGTATTTGTTGTGCCAGGACCTATCGATGCAATGCAGTCTAGGGGAACAAATCAATTACTTTTAGAAGGGGCCATTCCAGTAATAAATGGTCATCAAATTATTGAAACATTGGACCTCTTTTCTAACAAAAATTGAAAAAAAGTTGCATTATCTTAAAATCTGTTATACATTTTGCAACAGGTAACTTAAAAAATTTAGTAATAGACCTCGCTAAGGGGGAGACATAGATGGCGGATTATTTAGTGATTGTAGAATCACCGGCAAAAGCAAAAACAATTGAACGATATTTAGGTAAGAAATATAAAGTAAAAGCATCGGTTGGACATGTTAGGGATCTTCCACGTAGCCAAATGGGTGTTAGTGCTGAGAATAACTTTGAACCTAAATATATTACGATACGTGGTAAAGGACCTGTATTACAGGAATTAAAATCTGCGGCAAAAAAAGTGAAGAAAGTTTATCTAGCGGCCGATCCAGACCGCGAGGGAGAAGCAATTGCTTGGCACCTTGCGACTGCGTTAAACATTGATATTCACTCAGATTGTCGTGTTGTATTTAATGAAATCACCAAGGATGCAATTATAGAGTCCTTTAAAAATCCACGTCCAATTAACATGGATTTAGTAGATGCACAACAAACAAGACGTATATTGGATAGACTCGTAGGCTATAACATTAGCCCAATTCTGTGGAAAAAGGTGAAAAAGGGTCTATCAGCAGGTCGTGTACAATCGGTAGCTCTACGCATGATTATTGATCGTGAAAATGAAATTAAAAACTTCCAACCAGAAGAATATTGGACAATTGAAGGAACATTTGAAAAAGGTAAAAAAACCTTTGATGCTCTTTACTATGGAAATGGTAAAGACAAAATTAAATTAACAAATGAAGAACAAGTAAAGGCAATATTAAAAGATGTAAAAGGAACAAACTTTAATGTTGTCAATGTAACGAAAAAGGAACGCAAACGTAATGCTGCGCCAGCCTTTACAACATCTTCTTTACAACAAGAGGCAGCACGAAAGTTGAATTTTCGAGCTAAGAAAACCATGATGCTAGCTCAACAGTTATATGAAGGTATTGATATTGGAAAAA
>NZ_DAMDAY010000147.1:0-9661 GCF_032093475.1 Lysinibacillus sp.
CAAACGTGAATACAATGCGTCTTAACTATACAAATGCAACACCTGAAGTGATTCGTGAAGGAATTAAACGTTTAGCAAGTATATTATAAAAAGTGAAACCGTATAAACGCTTACACAGCGCTTATACGGTTTTTTAATACGAATAATGAATGGTCATCCTAAGACCTGTAGTGTATTACTTGGATTGATGTATGTGTCGATCGGCCTTACATCTTATATCATCCCCACTTTATAGTTCCTTTTCAATTGTCGTTTATTAAAAAACAGCCCTCAAAGAAGAGAGGGCTGCATGTCTTAAAAACCTATTTTGTATATGTTAAAACTGCATTTTTCTTGAATTTTAACATCGCTTCTGTTGCCTCATTTTTACTTGCATACTCAAAAATCCGAACATCCTTTTTATCAAAAACTGTAATAACCCACATGTGAAAAGCTCCCTTCGCTTAGTTTTTATTGTAATATAACAACCACCAAAACTTGAGCTACATATCGTCAACTGTTTTATAACAATTCCTTACTTGATTCTTATTTTACGCTGTTTTTTTTGAAAAGAAAGCTTTATGTGAAGGTCTTCACAAACTGTTCAATTTCAAAACGCTTTCATTGAACAATTTGTGAAAATTGTTATTTGATAGGCATAAAACAGTAAACTCTGTTAGTTCTATCCGTCATTTTTCAATTTATATCCACCAATTTGCTTCTCTCATCCGTCATTTGCCTTACTTTATCTGTCTCAAGCAAAAAACCGTACGAATGTACGGTTTTTTCTGTAGTAGTAAATTTCATTTCATAAGGTTAACAAAAAACTGCTTCTTGCTTTTGTGTTAATTCAATCTCGAAGCCTAAGTCTTCCAACATACGATAATCACTATTCGCCTCTTGACCAGCTGTTGTTAAATAATCGCCTACAAAAATACTGTTTGCTGCATAGAGGCCAAGCGGTTGAAGTGACCCTAAATTAATTTCACGACCTCCCGAAATACGTATTTCCTTTGTAGGATTGATGTAACGGAATAACGCCAAAACTTTTAAACAGTACCGGGGATTTAATTCCTTTGTTCCCTCTAACTTTGTACCATCAATGGCATTTAAAAAGTTCACTGGGATGGAATCAGCGTCCAATTGATGGAGGGCACGTGCTATATTGACTACATCCTCTTTCGTCTCCTTCATACCGATAATGGCACCAGAACAAGGTGAGAGCCCATGCTTTTTCACAATCTCCACCGTATTGACACGATCCTCATAGGTATGTGAAGTAGTAATATAAGCATGATGACGTTCGGATGTATTCAAATTATGGTTGTAGCGATCCACACCAGCTTCCTTTAATTGCTGTGCCTGTTCTTCTTTCAGCAAGCCAAGACAGGCACAAACCTTTAAACCGTATTTTTCTTTAATTTCAGCGACCGCCTCGCTCACTACATTAACATCTTTACGAGTTGGCCCTCGACCGCTTGCTACGATACAATACGTCCCAATTTTGTTGTCAAACGCTCGTTTAGCACCAGCTAGAATTTCTTCTTTTGAAATAAAAGGATATTTTTCAATAGGAGCAGTAGATTTAGACGACTGCGAGCAATAACCACAATCCTCTGGACAATAGCCGCTTTTTGCATTCATAATCATATTTAATTTTACTTTTTTACCATAATAATGACGACGAATCGCAAAAGCACCATCCATCACCTCCAATAGCTCATCATCTTCACAATTTAAAATGGCCAGTGCCTCCTCATTGCTAATGATTTTGCCAGCAATTACTTCTTGCGCTAATTGTTTATAATTCATATGACATTCTCCCTTTCCACTTGTGAAATTTTCACATTTCTTGCCGACTGAAATACTTTATACAATCTTTCTGCTAGTAGGCCTGATGTGATAGCTAAGCAAAAGTCAGCCACAATGCTGCTTAGAAAACCAATAGCGAAAACGTGTGACCAGCTCGACTTCATGTCTAACCAGAAATTCAAAGCCACATATAAATAAGGAACGGCTACAGCATAAATAAGGATAAGCCCCATAATCGTTGCCCCAATGAAATGCTTTTTTGTTGGTGTCTTTATTCTTTCCATAATGAACCCAATGCAATAGGCAGCAAGGGCAAAGCCAATCAGATAACCGAATGTAGGCTGCAAAACATACATAATACCTCCACCCTGTGTAAATACTGGTAATCCCACTAACCCTACTCCAATATAAATAAGTTGACTATAAAGGGCATTGCGACGACCTAATAAGCACCCAGCTAAAAACACAAAAACAATTTGCAATGTGAATGGTACGACAGGTAATGGGATTTTAATAAAAGCCCCGATTGCCGTAAGAGCAGCAAACATAGCAATCATGACAAGTGCTAATGTATGGTGACGTTTACTCAACTGTAACCCTCCTGTCTTGGAAAAATTGTTCAATCGTTTCTTTTGTTGTTTCGATCATGAAGATCATTTCTTCATCAGAAATAATATACGGTGGCATAAAATACAGCACATTGCCAAGAGGTCTTATGAGTAGACCATGTGCTAAAGCACGTTGGTAAATTTGATAACCAATTCTTTCTTCACTAGGGAATGGTTCCTTTGTCTTTCGATTGGCAACAAGTTCAATAGCTCCCACTAAACCAACTTGTCTGTATTCACCTACATAAGGTACGTCATAAAATGCAGCTGTAGCTAACTCTCGCATACGCTCACCTTTCTGTTGAATCATTGCAATCACTTGCTCCTCTTCAAACATCGTTAACACTTCAAGCGCAACTCGGCAGGCCAATGTATTGCCCGAATAACTATGAGAATGTAAAAATGCCTTCATTGTTCCATAATCGTCATAAAAAGCTTGATAAATTTGGTCCGTCGTTAAGACAGCAGATAATGGTAAATAACCGCCTGTAAGCCCCTTTGATAAACACATAAAATCAGGTGAAATCCCCGCTTGTTCACAAGCGAACAATGTACCTGTGCGGCCAAAGCCAACAGCAATTTCATCTGCTATTAAGTGCACATCATACTGAGAGCACAGTGCTCGTAAGCGTTGCAAATAGATGGGTGGATACATTTTCATACCTGCTGCCGCTTGTATAAGCGGTTCTATAATAACAGCCGTAATTTCTTCATGATGTTCTTTGAGCTGATCTTCTATAAAGCGACTACATGGCGCATTACAGCTTGCTGGCTCTTTGTGAAATGGACAACGATAGCAGTCTGGCCCTTTGGCACGAACAGTATCTAATAAAAGAGGCTTGTACACTTCATTGTAAAGCTCTACTCCTCCTACAGATAAAGCCCCAATCGTTTCTCCATGATAAGCATCCGTCAAAGCGAGAAAGCGCTTTTTCTTTGTTTTACCTGTCTGCATATGGTATTGAAAGCTCATTTTCAAGGCCACCTCTATGGCAGAAGAGCCATTATCCGCAAAAAATACTTTATGTAAGCCTTCTGGTGCTAAAGCTGATAATTTCTCGGCTACTTTTATTGCAGGCTCATGGGTAAAATTAGCAAAGATCGTATGCTCTAATGTAAATGCTTGCTCACTTAAAGCCCGGCTAATACGTGGATTAGCATGCCCAAATAAATTGACCCACCAAGAGGATACGGCATCTAAATAACGTCGGTCGTGCTCGTCATATAACCATACTCCTTGTCCTTTTTTTATAACAATGGGTGGAAACGCCTCATAATCCTTCATTTGCGAGCATGGATGCCAAATATGCTTTACATCTCTTTTCTGTAAGTCAGTTAATGCTTGATTCATATGCAAAAAGCCTTTCAAACAAAGTTGTGTGTGTTATGGAATACTCCATTAGCTGTGACATATTATTTAGCTTCGGGATAATTGCATAAGGTATAGGGTGGTATTGTAAAATCGTTTGTATATTGTCCTGTTCCATTTTGCTACCTGTGTCCCCATTAAAAACAATACCTGCCACATTAATTTGACGAGAATGTAATGCCTCCATCGTTAGCAATGTGTGATTAATCGTCCCAAGAGATGTCCTTGTAACTAGCACTACTGGCAGCTTGCTCCTAACAATCACATCCAGTAAAGTCGGACCATTAGGAGCAGTGAGCGGCACAAAAAGTCCACCAGCCCCCTCGCATATCACGACATCATAGGATTCTTGTAATCCTTGAAGGTGCTGAAATAATTCGTCTACATGAATTTGCTGTCCCTCCAGCTGTGCAGCAAAATGTGGTGAAGCGGCTTCTCTAAAAGAATAACTATTGATGTGCCCTTGCTTAAGCTTCTGTAAGGAATACGCTTCATACATGGCTGTATCATGATAATAGCCATGCCCATTGTCATTTACCTCCCCTGTCTGAACAGGCTTATATGGGGTAACGTTTAACCCCTTTCTTTGTAAATGACACATTAACATGGTGGTGACAATGGTTTTTCCTACATCCGTATCTGTTCCTACAACCCAAAAATGTTGCATTGTTAACTTCCCCCCTTTTTAAGTTAACCAACTTCATTATTTAAGTTAACATAAATATTTTTGTTTTGTAAATGCTATTTCTCTATTTTTCTGAATTTACTATTTTCCTTAATAAAATCAGTAAATTCCGTCCTAAATGAAGAAAAAACACTAGAGCCCCTCCTTCTAGAGAAAGAATCTAGCGTTTACTGTCATACCCAATAAAACAATTTCATACTTTGGAAAAGTTCAAGAACCTAGGAATTATTAACCTTTTGATTATTAGGATGTTTTTAAAGGATTTTAATCATTACTCGTAGTATTAAATTACATGGGGGTGGTTGTATGTTTGGCATTTTTAAAGAACCAGAGAAGATTATCGATACATATGAACAAGTACATGTTATTTTGAAATCCTTACTCACCTATGAATTAAAAGAGTTACCGCATCGTTATGAATTTTGGTACCGTGTGGCGATTCGTCAGGAGGAGTTGCGTACATTACAGGCAGAGCATCGAGCTAAAATATCCATGTCGTCTGCAGTTGGACGCTTTCATCAAGTGCAATATGAGGTTATGACGCAAAAGCTAGCAAAGCTTGAACGTGTTGCAGATATTTATAAACTATTTTGTATTGAAGATGAACGAGAAGCTTTAAATCATCGACTATACTTTCATCAAAATAATATTGCTATTCTATACGACCATATTCAGCATAAAGAGCTTTATACGTATTGTGATGCGGCTCAGCAGCAATTTTGGGAAGCAGTCCGCGATGATATTCTTCATGCGATTGCCCATCTTGATTAAATAAAAAGGCCAGCGTTTTGATTAACCTATTCAAAACGCTGGCTATTGAATTGTTACGCTAGAAGTGTTTGGACATTCCTTTTTCTAGCATTTGTCTAAATTCCTGTACTTGATCTGCTTTAATCGCTACTTGGTTATAGTGTTTTTTTATTCCTAACATAAATGTCACTTCTACCGGTTCTTTCATTTTTAAAATAAATTGTGGATAGGCTTCTCCAAAATCACGGGCAATAAAATCTATCGTATCCTTTGATAATTTTCCTTCTAGTTGCCCTTTGTCTTCAACCATTTCTGCAATATGAGCAAAGCGGACTTCTGTTCGTTTCATTAAACCAAGAGATAAATATAAAGTATCTTCAGTGACGTATACGGGGTTTAAACGTATAGCCTGCATATCCGCTATAAAAAAAATAACTGAATACAAATTAAAAATAAGCAGTACAATCGAAAGGATCATGGATTTTTCATGTAGCCACCAGTGAATACCAATTGTCTCGATGGCAATACCATGAATAATCATAAGCTGAAAAGCGATATAGCTTGACTGTTTATGCAAAGTTAAGCCTTGAGGTTCTTTCCTTCTCCAGCTTGCAAAACTATAATAAAGCACTAGTAAATCTGCACAAATCATTTGAATAACCGGATGCTTTGGTGCATGCTTTTCTACGGCCTTTGAAAATGAAAAGAGATCAGGTAAGGAACTTTCACGAACATCCTTTAAAATAGATGGCAAGTATCGTACAAGGGTTGCTACAAGGACAATTTCCAATAGAATAACCGTTCCTTCGACCGCAAAACCAGCCCACGTTACGGCCACAAATGGCTGAAGATGCTCTATGGGAATGATAAAGCGTGCGGCAATACAGCCAAAAGCGGCCAATAATATAGCCTGCTTTAAGGAGAATTTCCCTTTATAAAGCATATATAACACAGGCATGACCACAACAAAGTCAAACAATGAACCCATCACTACACCGTTCGTTTTAAGGGGTAAAATGGACGAACCTAATCCACTATGATAGAGCGTAAAATTGCTAGCTAGCACTAATAGTAACAAGGCTAGCCATATATTTTGCTTTCTTTTTAAAACGATCATTTTCCTTAAGCCCCCTTTCTACTGTTAATTAAACTTTATTTCAATTGGTTAATCTTGTATATATTTTAAGTAAAAAAGTTTATCGTCTTTCCATTTCAGTTCAATTATTTTTCACACTTAGAAACTTTCTGCGATAAACATGTGGCGAGTAGCCTGTATATTGTTTAAATTTCTCAATATAGTAACTGACTGTACTAAATCCAGTATTAATCGCAACGGCAGTAACGGATTGCTCATCATTCTGTAATAGCTCTATGCTTTTGCGAAGTCTGTATTGTAATAAATAGCTAAATGGTGTCATCCCCACTATTTTTTTAAAGAAGCGGCTACATTCGGCACGACTTAAGTAAACATGACTAGCTAAATCTTCTAATGCTATTTTCTCGTGATAATGTGCGTGAATAAAATCCAGCATAGCTTTTGCTCGTTCATGCTGTACGATAATACTAGAATCCACGATTTCTTTTGTTAGCATGGATTGTGTTAGCATCGATTCCCAAATGAAGAGGAGTTCTCTCCATATCTTAAACTCAAAGAATGCTACCTGCTCTCGCATCATATCCGCTATATCCGCTACTTTTTCTGATAACTCCCCGGTTAACTTAACATATGGCAATCGATTAGTCGTTATATAGGGCTGCACATATTTAGAGTGAAAGATGCTGCCTTCATGTCCCCCCATCAACTTTGCATCCACATTTACACAATAAATCAAAGCTTGCTCAAATTGATATGGTTTGGCTTCATGTAATCCCGATACATTGATAAAAAGTCCCTCCCCCTCCTCCAATATAAATACATCTGTTCCTACTCGATATTGGACACGTCCACTTTTTATATAAACAAATTGAATTTCTTTATGCCAATGAAGTGGTAGGAAATCCATGCTTTCTAATCGCATGACCGTTTCATATAAGGCAACTGGAAATTCCTTTGTGCCATGTAATGTTAGTTCTTGTAAATCCTTCGAAATGTTTAAGTGTGGCAACAATTTTCACATCCCTCAATATATTGATATTTTCACAGTATTGAACCGCTATTTTTTCATATTTAATTCCTTTATAATCACTTTATCATGATAGTTTAGGAGATGTTAGGATATGGGTCAAACCATCAAGAAAAATCGTACATATGGTTTATTACTTGTCATTCTAGGAGCAAGTTTTTGGGGAATTGGAGGAACCGTAGCGCAGAGACTGTTTCAACAGGACAATATAGAGGTAGGCTGGCTTGTTTCTAGTCGGTTGCTTATGGCTGGAATACTACTACTTGCTGTTTATAAAATTACTCATCGTCATGCCTCCATATTTGTTGTGTGGCGGACAAAGCAAAATGCATATAGACAAATTTTATTTAGTTTACTTGGGATGCTTGCTGTCCAGTATACCTATATGATGTCCATCGCTATTGGTAATTCAGCAGTGGCAACATTACTACAATATTTAGCACCTCTGTTTATCATGGCTTATTACTTTTTAACGAAGCAAAGTCCATTAACAAAACAAGATGGCATTGCAGTCACATTCACTCTTGTGGGAACATTTTTGCTCTTAACAAACGGTTCCTTGTCGACCTTATCAGTTCCATTTCTGGCTGTGTTGTGGGGTGTATTATCAGGACTTTCAGTTGCATTTTACACGCTATATGCCGTGCCGCTTCTGCAACAGTTTCACTCTTTATTAGTTGTTGGCTGGTCTATGATCATAGGTGGTTTAGTAATGAGTTTTTTCCATCATCCTTGGGCTATTGATATGTCAACTTGGACCTTTTCTACCGTTATTTATTTCCTTTTTATTATTGTGTTTGGCACGATGCTTGCGTTTTGGTTTTATATTGCTAGTTTGCAGTATTTATCGCCAAAAGAATCTAGCTTACTAGGAAGCCTAGAACCATTAACTGCTGTCGTCACGAGTGTATGGTGGTTAAAAATTCCATTTGGAGGCTATCAGTTTTTGGGGACATTATTAATTCTCTTGATGATTTTATACCTCACAGTTTTTCAAAAGAAACAGCCCGAAACATATTAAAATCAGATAATTCAAAATAGTAATAGTTAATACTTCCTATTATAGATATAGCAAAATATGAATTTATACATAAATTTTACATATTTCATATATCTTTTCTCCCTTTTTGTCAACTATACTGAACATAATAACAGACAAAGGGAGGTACTATTATGGATAAAAAAGTTATTATTTTCGAGGTTGAGGGTGGCACAGATAAAGGACCAGACGGCTATCGCCCAGATACAATGCCCATGGTGGATGCATTAAAGCAACGAGGGCAAGATGCTGAGGTTCTTTTCTTTGATGTCACTAAAAAACAGGCAATTTTTGAGTATGTAAAAGAGCATGGTGTAGCCTATGTATCCCGCATTAATCCAGGCAACTTGCAGCATGAAGAAGAGTATTTTGAAATGTTGCGGGAGCTATGCCAAGCGGGAATTATAGGAATGCCACATCCAGATGCCATGATTAGCTACGGTTCTAAAGATGTGTTATCAAAGCTTACGACGACTAATTTAGTACCTGATGATACATTTGCCTACTACACAATCGAAGCATTCAAAACACAATTCCCTATATCCTTAGCCGTGACTGAACGTGTTCTAAAGCAAAACCGTGGTTCAACTGGTGAAGGAATTTGGCGAGTAAACTTGGTGGACCCACTGGCCGAGGGCGTTACTGCAGTGCCACTTGATGCTCAAATTAAATGTACAGAAGCGAAAGATAACCATGTTGAATATTGGCAACTTGGCGACTTTATGACGTTTTGTGAGCAGTATATTACTGGTGCCAATGGTATGTTAATTGATATGCGATTTCTTCCACGTATTACAGAGGGGGAAATCCGTTTATTGATGTTACGAGATCACCCTGTTCATGTCGTACATAAGAAACCTGCTGAAACGAAGGATGCCTTTAGTGCAACGCTCTTTTCAGGTGCTCACTATCGTTATGATCAGCCCGAAGAATGGCCAGAGCTTGTAGAAAACTTTTTAGCACAGCTCCCTCAAGTGACAAGCTTATTAGGGAATCATGATTTACCGCTGATTTGGACTGCTGATTTTATGTTAGATACAAATGAAGCGGGAGAAGATTGCTATATTTTAGGGGAAATGAATTGTTCCTGTGTTGGTTTTACGTCTGAACTTTCGTTAGCGCAGCAAGTAGCAGAAGAAATAGTCATGTGTATGGATGAGCGTACAGAGGTTGTTGCGCAATAAAAAAAGTGCGATCTTTTTATATCGCACTTTTCATATATAAATCTTAATTGCTCGTATAAATTCATATATAAAATAACCAGCAAAGCCAATTAACAAGAATCCTGCTACAATG
>NZ_DAMDAY010000148.1:0-9655 GCF_032093475.1 Lysinibacillus sp.
TGATTGAATCTTGCCTTCCTTAAATTCAATCAATCTACCACCAACATGTAAGGTACATGTACCAATGACTTCCCCAAACTGCATCACAGCAATATTCGCTGTCCCACCACCAATATCAATATTGGCTATTACTTTGGATGAATTCTTTGATTGCTGTAAAGTACCTGCCCCCTTGGCGGCGATGATGCCCTCTAAATCAGGACCAGCGGTAGCAACTAAAAAATGACCAGCGCCATCTGCAATGGTATGGACAACCTCTCTTGCATTTTCTTTCGTGGCGGATTCGCCTGTTATAATAATGGCGCCCGTTGAAATGTCTGTTGGCGCAATTTGTGCCAATTGATACTGCTGAAAAATAAATTCCTCAATCTTTTTCATATCAATGATGTCTTTATTGATAAAAGGTGTTTTAATAATTGGACTTTGATGCAATACCGTTTTCTCAATAATTTCAATCCTTGGCACATGTGTCACACCAGCCACATTTTTTAACAAAAAACTACTGACGACCATTTTTGTGGTACTTGTCCCAATATCAATGCCTGCACTAAATATTTTTTCAGTTTTCACCCTACACCTCCCTCTCGCTACTGTGAGCAATACATGAGATACGGACTATCGCGATCCTTAACAAATTGTTGAATGTCTTCATGTGTCTTCAGCTGAATCAATGGTTCAATAAACTCGATTCCGAGCTTTTGCCATGAAGAGGTTTTCACGATGGGCCCATGCGTCATAACATTTTTTAATAAAGCTGTAGCCCTTTCTACATCTGCATTAGGAGCATCAATCTTTGTAATAACACCAATTTGTATTTTTGGAATCCCTAAGCTAAATTGCGGAGGGAACACACTTCTTGCTGATGTAGCATCCTGCAAATAAATCACATGAGTTACTTCCAGCGACGTTGCCATAATATTTCTGTAATACATGGGATTTTCAACATATTCACCTGGTGTATCAACAATCCAGTCATCATAAACGAGTGCCTGTGTTTTGTTAGCCGTACTTTCCTTGCCTAACAAAGTATTCATCAATGTTGACTTTCCTGCTTGCACACCGCCTATTATCATTACTCGATTTTTCATATGACACATCCTATGATTTCGTTATTTTTGATGGGGTGTACCCTAATACCTCGGATAAAAAACGATTAATTTCTAACATCGCCATTTCCACTTCAGAAACACTTCCCACAATAACGAGACTACCTGTAAAACGATCTAAAAATCCGAGTTTGACATTGGCAGCCTTTGTCGCTAAATCCCCTGCAATAATCACTGTTTCACTCGGAGTACAAGTCATGATGCCCAGCGCACCTGCTTCTTGGATTCCTAGCTTTTGAAACATATCTGGATCAGGATTGGCAATAAGGTGACTCAATGTTAGCTGTTTACCCGGCACAAACTCCTGAATAAATCGTTTCTTTTCTTCACTCACACGTCATCACCTCACTTTTTTAATCAATTAAGATTTTTGCTCTGTTACATATTCGCCTTCTTTGATAATGCCAGCCTTGCGATCCTCAATTTCCAACCTTAATGCAGTTGGTACGGAAAGCTTATAAGCTAAAATAATGGCAATGACACCCGCTAAAAACTTACCAGCGATAACAGGCAAGATAATAGTAGGCTGGAAATTAGCTGTAAATGATAAGTGATCGCCTAATAGGAATGCAGAACACACACCAAATGCAATGTTAATAACTTTATCTT
Organism: Lysinibacillus sp.; assembly: GCF_032093475.1. Lineage (NCBI taxonomy): Bacteria > Bacillati > Bacillota > Bacilli > Caryophanales > Bacillaceae > Lysinibacillus > Lysinibacillus sp. Next base: position 1,716 of record NZ_DAMDAY010000148.1, read on the forward strand.
TTGGTGGCATATGGCGAATCAGTGTAAACATCGCCAAAATATTAGCAATCGTTGCTAAAATCCCCGCACTTCCTACAGAGGATAAGCCTAATTTTTTACCAGCCGCTTCAAGTGGCTTGGAAGCATATTTTCGAATTAAATACACCATTGGGAAGGCACCCGCTAGCATAATACCGATATAACCTGCTGTCTCTAATGCTCGGAATTGATCGATCTCATCTGCCATGATTGGATCGAAGCCCCACGCACCAAAAATCTTTGTAAAAATACCTGTAAAAATCTCAACAATCGAGAACACTAATACTAATTTAATCCCGGCATCCATCATACGTCCGAATAGCATAAATCCTTTAATCATACCGTTCGGAATAAGCTTTAAGCCAAGTGCGATTAAAATAACGAAAATAAATAAAGGTAGTAAGTTAATTAATATTTGTAAAACAGAAATGGCAAACACATATGTAGGTGCCTCTGTTGTACTAATGACTTCACGGACTTCTGTATTGAATAGCACAATCATGATTGAAGAAATAAATGCACCAATCGGAATCGTTAATACGCCGGCCATAATACCTAGCGCCATATACTTATGATCACGCTTATCTAACATTGCAAGCCCCATTGGAATAGAGAATACGATAGTAGCACCAGACATAAATCCAACAACTAGAGCCATGACCCATCCTTCATAAGACTCTTTTAATGCATTGGCTAATTGGTAACCACCCATGTCCGAAGCTAATATTGTCGTCGCTGCTATCGCAGGATCTGCACCAATTAACTCAAAAATCGGACTAATAAAATGACTAATAAACCATGTTAAGTAAGGAATAGCTGCCATGATCCCTGCTGCTGGGACAAAAATATGTCCAACGGTATGGATACCATTCATAAATTCTTTTCCAATTCCATACTCAGCATCTCGGATTGCCCCGATTGCCCCTAAAACAGCACAAATCATAATAATATAAACGATAATCGTTCCTATCATTGCCATCTTACTCATCACCCCTTTTTTAATAAATTTATAGAAAAAAAGGCGCTTTAAAGAAGAAATCTCTTTAAAGCGCCTTTGCTTCAACTATTGACTTGTAAAGTATTAATAATTTGCTGGGCGATATGCACCATTTCCTGTTGGGTTTGCATACTTTCATTGCGAATCCTACGGTAAGCCTCGTCCTCGCTTATATTTTCGGCCTGCATTAGCAAGCCCTTTGCTCGTTCAATGACTTTCCGCTTATCTAATTGTGTTTGCTTATGTAAAATCTCCCCATTGAGACGGTTGAACTTATCAATTTGATGAAAGGCAACCTCTAACACAGGCAACACATTTTTTTCAGAAAACGGTTTCATTACATACCCTAATATATTATCCTGCTTCATGTATAGCAACAATTCTTTTTCACTGTAAGCCGAGATGAATAGAACTGGTATACCAAGCTGTTGTTCAATAATTTTACTTGCCTTTAAACCATCTAGTTTAGGCATTTTGATGTCCATTAAGATTAACTGTGGTTTATGTAAAAAGGCTAATTCAATGGCTGTTTCCCCATTGTTCGCCTGCGCCACTACTTCATAGCCATTATCTTCTAACATAAACTTCAAATCAATCGCAATCAGTGATTCATCTTCGACAATCATAACTTTCCTAGTCATTTACGATAAATACCTCCTCACTTACAGGGAACTGAACTTGAGTATGTGTACCTTCTTCACTAGGGATAATTGAAAATGAGCCAGCTAAATCATATTCGACGAGCCTTGTGATAATCTCCATACCAAAAGATGCCTTCACCTCTTGCATTCCAACGCCGTTGTCAGAAATATGAAGTGAAATCGTTGAATCTTCCTGCATGAATAGAATATCGATGGTTCCCTCATCACGTCCGATAAAAGCATACTTTAATGCATTTTGCAGTAGCTCGCAAATAATGAGTGCAAGGGATACTGCTTTTTTTGAATGGCAAAATAGTTGCAAATTATCATGATGAAAGGCTAATTGAATAGTCGCTGTATTGGACGTGCCAATCATTTTATGACCTATTTTTTTAGCTAATGCGATAACGTCTACTCTTTCCTCAGCGTTATCCTCGTTTTCTAAAATAAGCTCATAAACCGATGAAATACTATATATTCGATTTAATGCCTCCTGAAAAGCACTTGCATTCGCAGCCGACAAATCATTGCGCATTTGCAAACGTAGAAGGCTCGTTACTGTCTGAAGATTATTTTTCACACGATGGTGAATTTCCCGTATCGCAAATGTTTTCATCATTAGCTCATTTTCTTTCAGTTTAAGCTCTGTTAGATCATGAATAATGAGTAGCGTCACTTTCTCGTTATGACTACGAATCGGAATTTTCTTCACAATAAAGGATTTACGATCAATCGTAATTTCTAAGAAAAAGACATCATCGCCTTTATCATAGACTTCCTGTAAAAACGGTAATATTTTATCTAATGCAACATTGTCAAAGTTTTCTAACCCTGATAGCTCAGAAATAAAATGGTAGCCAGCAGGATTACTGTAAATCACTTTGTTCTCGTGATTTGTCAGAATGATCGATTCTACAAGTAAATCTGACACAACTGGTATTGGCTGAGAGTTTGGTTCTACAATATGCTCAATTAATGCGAAAGGCATATTTTGAAAATCATCTTTCGGTGTCGTTTGCATCTTCACCATTTTTTCCTGAATCAACACTGCTATTACTTGCTGTTGCTCATTAAAAATAGGAATGACATGTTGCTCTACCGTAACACCTTCCTGCGTAATTGCTCTTGAGATGGATGATTTTTCTTTATGTTTAAACGCAGCGAATACGGCTGGTTCAAAACTTTCAAATACGAATTTTCCGATAACTGATTTCTCATATAACCCAATTTCCTTGTTCGGGAAAGCCTCTGCCACAACAATCGCATGTGGTAAATTTTCCAACATGCAATCTATGAACATATAACAATCAGTCAACTCAGCATAATACTTTAGTGTAGCCTCTATTTCTGTTAACTTGTCAATATCCGTTGCCGAAAGGTTTGTATATTTTCTACATAATGATTGAATGTTCGACAGGTTCAAGCCCCCTATCTGAAATAATCAACAATCAATTTGATTATTCTTAAAAATTCTTGTCATTATTATAAACCTTTTGTGAAATTATTTTCAATAAAAAAAATATTTTCTTTCACCAGATATTGTTGCATTACAAAGAACTATATAGCTTAAAAGAGAAATATTCAACAGTTTTTTAAAATTGAATTATTTAACATCGAGAAAAATATTATTTCAATATATTAAAAAACGAGCTTACCTCTATGGCAAACTCGTTTTTCATTATTTTATTTCTGGGACAACAGCTAATATGTTTTCAAAGGCTGCACGCTGTTTTTGTTCTTCCTCATTCAGCAAAATGTGGATGTCTCCATGATCATTTGATGTCCGAATTAAGCGTCCCATCCCTTGCTGCAAGCGTAATTGCATGAAAGGTAGCTCCACCTCTTCAAATGGGTTTTCAGCAAATGTGCGCTTCGCATCAAATAGTGGATCTTGTGGAGGAAACGGTAAATCATAAATAATAACACGTGTTAATGCTTCCTCTGGTAAATCTAAGCCTTCCCATAAATGATATGAGCATAATGTTTTAACCGATCCCTGCTGGAAGTCTCGGACGATTGCTGAAAGCTCTCGATCTCCTTCGAAAGCCACATACATTCGTTCCATTAGTGGTAATTCTGCTTTAAAGTTTAGCATCGCTTGCTTGGATTTAAATAATATTAATGTTTGCTCGCCATCACGTAGCAATTGCTGAACTCGCGCTGTTTTATCACCTTGACTAAGCTCATGTAAATAGATTTTCATCACTTCTTCATAGTCGAATGGAGAAGGTACTGAAAATGATTGATAATCTCGAATTCCTAAACTATAGGCAATATATGAAAAGTCTTTATTAACAGATAAGGTTGCAGAAGAAAAGACGATTGGAAGCTTTTTAGAGAATAATTTTTCAGCTAAAACCTCTGTAATTAAACGAGGCATAATAACAAGCGTTTCTTCGCCATCTGTCTCCTCTAACCAATCTACTGCATCGCCCTGTGCTATGAAAATACGCAAAGAAGCCTCATATTGTTCTAAGTATTCTTCTGCCATATTTAATTCATATTCGGGAATCATATACATTTCTGATTCAAAGACGAATTCTTCCATCAACGTTTCTACATCTTTTATTAACTGCTTCCCGTAAGCAAGCAGTGTTTTTGATTTGTTTATACGTTTACGATCCTCATTTGAAGCAACGATATCATCACGAAGCTGATCAAAGAATAGCTCATGATCATCCTGTAATTTTTCCATTGCGTACAGTGTACGCTCACGTACGCCATCTACCATCAATCGCTCAAGTAGTTTAACAATCGTTGTTGCCTGTACTTTGTATGTCATTGCTTTTTGAGCAGCATATTCCAATAGATGTCCTTCATCCAACACAATCATCGATACCTCTGGCAATAATGCTAGCTGGCCTTCACGCTCACGCGATTCCTTAGTGGCCAAATGCTCCATTAAAAAATCCTGTGAACAGATAACAAGATCTGTTGATTTACGATAATGTGAGCGATGTAATGTTTGCCCACAGCGATTACGAAGCTCACAAACCGAACATTGCATAATGGCATTATAATTGACCTTTTGCCAATCCTCGTCACTAACAGTCGGATAATCACTACGCTCACCATACGGATGGACAGCGATCATTGAGCCTTGTGCATACACACCATCTGGAATAGAAAAGGCAATATCATCAATCCATTCATCCGTTACTACCTTTTCCGTTTCTTCAAAACGTTTTAAGCATACATACTGATCTCGCGATTTTGCTAAGCGAACATCAATTTCAAGTCCTAATGTTTTTTGAAGCTTATAAATATCGCCCCCCTCTTTTACGAGCTGGTCGATTAATGTTTCATCTGCGCAAGCAATGAGCGCTGGTTTCCCAGTGTAACGCGCATAGGAAATGGCTGGTAGTAAATAAGCAATGGTTTTGCCAGTTCCCACTCCTGCCTCTGCAAAGAGAACATTTTTTTCTTTTAGTGCTTGTTCTATTTGATAAGCCATAAAAATTTGCTCATCACGGCATTCAAAGCCTTTTTCAGGTAATTCATCATAAAGGACATCGCCCATCCAATCACCTAATGAATCAAAAAATGAACGGTCCTTTGATAATGCAAATGGTAAAGATTTACGCAATTAATGTTCCCCCTCTAACTCTCTGGTGCTATTATACGCGACGAAACGGAAGATAAGAAAACAACTTATCTTCCGTTACTATTCGTTAATCTCTTTTAGACTTTTGACCCCAGAATTGATAATAATTTGTTTCTATAAAGCCATTAAATAACTTACGCTTCTTCGTCGCTTGGCGTCCATATAATTCTTCAAAATTTTTCATGGAGGAAAGCATATATACAGACCAAGTTGGATAATTCTTCATCACTTTTCCTAAATCACGGATTACTTGCTCTACGACTTCCACATCACCGATACGTTCTCCGTATGGTGGGTTACCAATCATGACACCATCCGTTAATTGTGTTGTAAAATCACGTGCTTGCATTTGCTTAAACGCGATTAACTCACCAAAACCTGCTTCCATCGCGTTTTCTTGCGCAATGCTGACCATGCGATGATCAATATCTGAACCAATAATTTCTAGTGGCTGATCATAATTCGCTAAGCTTTCTGCTTCATCACGAACCGTATCCCAGATAGCAGCTTTCATCCACGGCCAATCCTCTGAAATAAATTCACGGTTATATCCCGGTGCTATATTTTGTCCAAACATTGCCGCTTCTAATGCAATGGTACCCGAGCCACAGAATGGGTCAACAAACGGACGATTTGGATTCCACTTCGAAATTTGTACAAGTGCTGCAGCTAATGTTTCTTTTAACGGTGCCTCACCTTGAGCCTGACGATAGCCACGCTTATGCAAGCCTGCGCCAGACGTATCAATCGTTAGTGTCGCCACATCTTTTAAAATTGAAACCTCAATTTTGTAGGTCGCCCCTGATTCATCTAAAAAGCCAAGTCGTTTATAGTGCTGTTTCATGCGTTCGACAATCGCTTTTTTTGTAATCGCTTGGCAATCTGGCACACTAAATAATTTCGATTTAACCGACTTCCCTGAAACCGGAAAAGCAGCATCCACCGGTAAATACTTCTCCCATGGTAATGCTTTTACACTTTCAAATAATTGTTCAAACGATTTTGCTGGGAATTGTCCAACAACAATTTTTACTCGATCCGCTACACGCAGCCATAAATTGGTACGTGCAATAGCTGTTTCGTCGCCCTCAAAATATACTTTGCCATTGTCAACAGTTGTTTCATAGCCGAGTGCTTTCACTTCTTGGGCAACTATTGCCTCTAAGCCCATTGCTGAAGTAGCTACTAATTGATAGTTTGCCATAGATTATTTCCTTCCTTGATGCTCAATTTCCCAATACTCCATAAACTCAATGAGCTCATTTAATGGTAATGGTTTGCTGTAATAATAGCCTTGAATAATATCACAGTTCATTTTACGTAGTATATCCACTTGTTGTGCCTGTTCAACACCTTCAGCAACAACTTTCATTTTTAATCGATGTGACATTTGAATAATCGCATCTACAACTGCCTGTTTCTCATCAAGTGATCCAATATGTTGAATAAAGCTACGATCAATTTTTAAACAATCTAATGGAAAACGAACTAAATAGCTTAAAGACGAATAGCCCGTCCCAAAATCGTCGATCGAGATTTTAAAGCCTAATTGTTTCAAGCGCACTAACTTACTGACAGTTTCATTTGCATTATTCATAACTGTTCGTTCCGTTACTTCTATTTCAAAATTGTTTGCTGGCATATTATAGCGTTCTAATATTGTTTGTATTGAATCTAAAAAATTCTGCTGTTTAAAGTGAATGCTCGATATATTAATGGCTACAGGTGTTTTCCAACCTTGTTGTTGCATTTGAATAACTGATTCACATGCTTTTTCTAAAATAACCTCACTTAACGGAATGATTAATCCCGTATCCTCAGCATAAGGTATAAACTCCGCTGGTGATACAAAGCCAAGCCTTTCGCTATTCCAACGTACCAGTGCCTCTAAACCTTGAATCCCCTCATTTTCCACCGAAATTTTTGGTTGAAAATACAGCTCAAATTCGCGATTTTCTATGGCTCTTCTTAACTCTGAATCAAGCAATAAAACTCGTTTTGCATCAGTTTGTAGTTCATCAAAATAAAAGGAATAGCCATTCAATTCATGTTTTTTTGAATAAGTCATGGCTCGATCTGCACAATTAATCAGTTCTTCTGTGTTTTTTCCGTCTACTGGATAAACACTAATCCCAACACTTGTAGAAATAAATACTTCCTGCCCATTTAACATCATCGGTTGTTCTATACTACTAATGATTTGCTCAGCAAATTTTGCTGCTTCTTTGACATTTTTCACATTGGTTAAGGTGATGACAAATTCATCCCCACCATATCTTGCAATAATATCTTTGTTTTTCAGTAATTTTTTTAAACGATTTGCTACTTCTATTAAAATTGAATCTCCTACAGCATGGCCTAATGTATCATTAATTTGTTTGAAGCGATCCAAATCTAAAAAATAAACCGCGTGCTGCACTGAATGAGAAATAGCAGAAGTCGATTCTAAGAGATTATCCATTCTTTCAATATAGGCAAAACGATTGGATACATCTGTTAATGAATCCGTAAGTAAACGCTTTTCTAATTCATGTTCTACTATTTTTCTTTCAGACAAATCTGTGAAAATACCACAGTAATTTGTAACCTTCCCCTCATCGTTGGTTACACTTACAATCGTTAACCATTCAGGATATACATCTCCTGTTTTACGTCGATTCCATATCTCACCTTGCCAAAT
>NZ_DAMDAY010000149.1:0-9637 GCF_032093475.1 Lysinibacillus sp.
TAAAATGTTGCAAGGTCGTACTTTCTCTTATTCCGATACACAGCGTCATCGTGTAGGAGCCAACTATTTGCAATTACCGATTAACGCACCTAAAAAACGGGTTGCAACCAATCAACATGGTGGGCAAATGATGTATAAGCGTGATTTGGCACCTGGTCAAAATCCACATATTAATTATGAACCATCCATGTTGAATGGTTTAAAGGAAGCCACACAGACAGGCAAGGAATATACACCTTATATAGAAGGAAATCTTGTTCGAGAATCGATTGATCGTCAAAGTAATACGAAGCAAGCAGGTGAAACCTACCGTAACTTTGAGCAATGGGAACGTGATGAGCTTCTTGAAAATTTAATTCGTGACTTAGCTGTCTGTCATGAAGATATTCAAAACGCCATGATAGCTCTTGCGGAAGAAGCGGATGAAGAATATGGACGCTTACTAAAAGAAGGAATACAAAAGGCCAGAGAACATTCCTCTACTTCTAAGCCACTTGGCAATATTGATGGCAATCAAGCGCCTCAAGATGCAATAAATAAAGGTCATGATGCTGAGCCCTATTAAGAAAGCAAAAAAAGACATTACATTTTTTGTAATGTCTTTTTTGTATTATTGATATGCTCTATACCAATGATAGGGCTGTATTTCTTTCAATGATTTAAATAGTAATTCACCATCTGGGTTGGTAATGGCTGCTTTGACATTCTCTCCCCAATAAAAAAGTCTTTCCTGGCAAACCCCACATGGTGTAAGCACTACAAACTCTGATTTTTCATTTTCTCGAGCTACACAAATCGAATGCGTAACCTTTACATTAAATTTATGTGCCTCTAGTATAGCACCTGTTTCCATACATAGTTCAGTAGCTGCATTGATTACCTCTGGTGCAACACTTGTTAAAATCTGTCCATTTTCGGTATATAACGCTGCAGCTCCTCCCCATCCAGAGGGGTATCTTTTTTCTGCTAATGCTATTGCAGCCTCATAGAGTACTTTTTCAATAGCCATCTTCATCCCCCTCTCATTCATGCACGCCAGGTAAAATCCGCAACACCTTTTCCTGCGCATCTAAAATAGCATCTACTCCGAACGGGATGGCAATATTCGTTGTTTCATGTCCAATCTTAAAGCCAGCCACAACTGGAATGCCTAAATCCCCAAAATATTCCTTCATTAATAGATGTAATGCCGTTTCATCAGATTTTGTCTGTGTAAATGAGCCAATGACAACACCTGCGAGCTGTTCTAACTTTCTTGCTTGTTTTAATTGCTGAAGCATCGAATCAATTCCTGAGATCGTTTCCCCCATTTCCTCTATTAATAAAATACGGCCCTCTGTTTGCACTTCAAATTTAGTTCCTAATGTGCTGACAAGACGATTGAGATTACCTCCGATCATTTCACCTCGTGCCACACCACCAGCAATCGTTGTTAAGGGAGAGATCGCCTCTGTATACTGAATTTCGATCGGAGAAAATAATTGTAAGAACATTTTCTTCGATAAATCATCTATCTTACTAGCTGACATCAACATTGGTCCGTGAAATGTCACTAGATGAGCATACTCATTTATCGCACAATGTAAATATGTAAGATCTGAAAACCCCCAAAATATTTTAGGATTTTCTTCTAATAAAGCATAATCAATTTTTTCAGCTATTCGTGCAGAGCCGTAGCCCCCCTTTGCACAAAAGATTGCTTTGACCTCCGGATTTTTCACCATTTCATGCAGGTCACTTAATCTCGTCTCATCATCCCCAGCCAAATAATCATGTTTGGCATGGATCGTATCACCGATAATATAGCGAAGACCCAATTCATCTAAAAATGCTAATGCTTCCCCTAGCTTTTCAGGTTCTACAACACTTGAAAGGGCAACAACACCAACTAGATCTCCCTTTTCTAAATGTGGTACGGTACTTTTCAACACAATCCCTCCTCTGTTTTCCTAATTCTAGCATACCAATACTCTGCAAGCATTGAATAGTCTCCTGAAAGGTAATGATATCTTCTGCTCTATTGATGCACGAGGTTTGCTCCAAGATTAGGTGAACCCGCTCGTAGTAGCATGAGATCCGCTCCTAGATGGAATGAAAGACGCTCAATAAGAGAAGAGAATCGCTCTTAGCTAAGGGGAAAACGCTCAAAAACGGGTGCGATCCGCTCCAAAGTAGTGCGAAGGCGCTCAGAAGCCAGTGTTATCTGCTTTAAGCTAAGTCGTTAGTAGTGTATTTTCCAGAAAAAAACAAAAAGCAAAGACCTCAATCATAAGAAGTCCTTGCTTATTATGTTTATTTTGTTCCACCAAAGATAATCGTAACATTTGGATGGTTTAATAATTGACTTGCAGGGAATTCTTCCGTCACATGACCACTTTTTAATTTTTCAATAGCATCAAGTTTCTTTTCCCCAAAGGCAATAAGGACAATTTCTTTGGCCTTCATAATGGATTGAATCCCCATTGTAATTGCATGTGTTGGTACTTCCGAAGGATCATTAAAATAAATAGCATTTTCTGTTCTTGTAGACTCAGTTAATTCTACAATATTGGTCATAGAATCAAACGGAGTACCAGGCTCATTAAAACCTATATGTCCATTTACTCCGATTCCCAAAAGCTGTAAATCTATTCCCCCTGCTTCTTTAATTCGCTCATCATAAGCTACACACTCAGCAGTTAAATCTGCTGTCTTACCATTTGGCAAATGAATATTCTCCGGCTGTATATCCACAAAGTTAAATAAATTCTCATGCATAAATGTCCAGTAGCTTGCAGGACTAGTTTGTTCAAGACCGACATATTCATCCAAGTTAAACGTTTGAATATTCTTAAATGATAAACGATCTGCTTGATGTCGTTTCACTAATTCCTTATACATGCCTACAGGTGAACCGCCTGTTGCTAATCCTAAAATGCTATCAGGCTTCTCTTGTATTTGTTTGGAGAAAATATTCGCGGCAACTTCGCTCATTTCCTCATATGTATTCACTTCTATCCATTTCATTATGCTTACCATACCTACCTTACCTTCATTATTATTAACTAAAATGTAAAATATTTCACTTTATAGTAGCTAATATATTAATTTTACTAGTTATATAACTATTTTTCTATCATTTCCTTGTTAATATTATGCGTGTAATCTTAGGCTGTTTCGGTTATGTTATTAGTATGGAAGTGAGGCGATTTTATGAATTCACAGATTCAGCTATATTTACAGCAAATTCAATTTCAAGGATCTTTGGAGCCAACCATCCAATTACTTGGAAAGCTCCAAACTAAGCATCTGTTGACCATTCCCTATGAAAATTTAGATGTGGCCTTGAACCGTGGTATCTCCTTCGCTATTCCTGATTTATTTCAAAAAATAATTATTAATCGGCGTGGCGGAAATTGCTTTGAACTCAATATTTTATTTAGTTGGCTCTTACGGGAGCTTGGCTTTTCCGTAACCAATCGCTATGCTCAATTTTGGCGCAACGTGGCAGAAAACACTCCTGTAGAAGAGATTCCCATGCATCAGCTTTTATTAGTAAATGACGCTGGACAATCCTATATATCAGATGTGGGTGTAGGTGCTTTAGCCCCCTGTAAGCCTGTACCTTTAATTGCAGGACATCAACACCGTGAAGGCGGTGAGTTATATAAAGTAGAACGGGATGAAATAAATGGTTGGATGCTTTTCGAGCAAGCAAAACAAAACTGGCGTTTGCTCTATAGTTTTCGTGACGATGCAAATGATGCTATGTTTGCTCCCAGACTCTCTAAGCAAAAAAATAAAATTGCTATGATTCGAACGGCTCATGGACGTCATACTATGATGAACAACGAATTTAGAATCTATGAAGGATCCTCCTTAACAACCTATACAACACAGAATGATAAGGAATGGCTACAAGCACTTCAGCGGTTTTTTCATATAACTTTACATGCTTAAAGCAAGCCCACTTTAAAAAGGAGGCTTGCTTTCTGTTTATTTCATTGTACGATTAAGTAACTCGTAAACAACAATATCATTGTGTAGCTCTTTGACTAAACCAATCTCATCGACAAAATAATAAGTTTTTACTACATCACTATAAATTGATTTTTCTTCCAGTATTATCACACCTGAATATTGCACATCCCCCGCCTGAACAGTACCGTTAGTTGTTTTAACTGTCACTCGTACACCAGACGAAACTCCAGGATCATCTTCATGTAACATGACACCTATTCTAAGAGGTAGTTCCAAATATAAGTCGTAATGTGTGTTAGCCTTATCAGCAATAGCCTGACCATATATACGATCATGACCATACAACAGCTCATTAGGAAATGTTTGAGCTGAACTTAAATTTTGAACCGTCCATACATCATTTTTACCGTCATGATGATGATACTGGTAGTTTAACGTATAACGTTTATGATCATTTAAAGAATAATAGGCATACGTATAAACAAAAGTAGGATCTTTTAATAGGTTAGGTCTAGCCAGGGTCATCGCTCGTGCCAAAAACGCTGAGAAATGGGCTCGTGTAACAGGTTTATTTGGCTGAAATGACCCATCCTCATAGCCCCTTACTAAATGATTATGAGCCAGTGCTAAAATTTCCTTATACCCTGGTGTCTGTTCCGTTACATCCGAAAAATAATAGGAATCGGTGCCTTTTAATTGGAAAGCCCGTTGCAGCACAATAGCCATTTGTCCCCTGGTAATCATTGAATCTGGATTAAATTTATCAGCTGAATCAAAAATACCCTTATTTTCTACTGCAGCTATTTCTTTATAATACTTATGCGCTGTCGTTACATCCTGAAAGTTTGGATTTTCTACATTAATTGTATTTAAACCCAAAGCACGAGTTAACATTACAGCTACCTGTGCTTTTGTAACATTTTCATTCGGTTTGAATAAGGTTTTGGAGTAGCCTTTTATAATATCCTGCTCCACCAAATAATCAATTTCTGTCATCAATGTATCATCAGCTATATCTATAAAACTAGCCGCCTTTGCTTCCTTAGGTAATATGCCAATAGTTATCAGGATTAAACATACTATTTTCAATAGGTTTTTCATGTCATTCCTCCTCCATCGATTCTTTACCCTAAAAACTACTTCTTAAAAATTAAAAAAGCCTCTTCTTTAAGAGGCTTTTTTTATTTATATTGAATTAATCCTATGCCTATTCCAGTCGGATCAACCAAATAGGCAAGAAAAAAATTATCAAATTCCATTTTATCTCGCAAAATAGAAGCACCATTGTTTTTTGCCTGTTCAATCACTTCATCAATGGCATCTACTTCAATTTGAATACGAGTACCATGTGGAAAATCGCTTGGTCCTTTACCTATTCCACCATCAATCCCTTTTATCTCTTCGTTCCCTGTCGTAACTTCTCTATAATCCCAAAAGGGGGGTGCCACCTCCCAGCCAAACACCTTATTATAAAACGCAGCTGCTTTCTCTGGATCTTGACTATTTAATTCAAAACCGACCACTCTTCCCATATATATCCTCCTCTACATATTGAAGCATAATGATTAGTTCAATAAACTAGATAAGATTTCCTCTTTATTTAATTAAAAAATGACATTAATATTTAGTTTTATCAATTAGTGAGAGCCTAAAAACTTACTGTATGGTTTGTAATACAATACCATCGTTCATTTTAACAATACGGTCTGTATAAGCTAACATTTCTTCATCATGCGTCACCATCAACGTTGTAATCTTTAATGTTTTGGTTAATTCTCTGAGTAAAAACATAATTTCTTGAGAACGCTGGGAATCTAAGCTAGCTGTTGGCTCATCAGCAAATAATACTTTAGGTTGATGGATGATCGCACGTGCAATTGCAACACGCTGTTTTTCCCCACCTGATAATGAAGAAGGATAAGCTTTTTTACGATGAGCCATTCCCACCAATTGTAATAAGCGATTCACTTCATACTGCTGTTCATGACTCTTTAATGGAGATTCAGCTACATCTAGCATTAATAGCAGCTGCTCCTCCACTGTAAGAAAGGGTACGAGATGCGCGAATTGAAAGACAAAGCCAAATTTACTAGCACGCAACTTTCGTATCTGTTCAGTGCTCATCTTTGTAAGATTTTGTTCCTCAAAGAGTACTTGCCCTTCAGTTGCTTTCTGCAATCCAGCTGCTATCGTTAACAATGTACTTTTCCCTGAACCAGAGGTACCAACCAATGCCGTAATTTCTCCCTCTTTTAATGAAAGATTAATGCCTTTCAAAATTTCTTCTTCGACTTCGCCATTTTTAAACGTTTTTCTTACTGCATCGATTGTAAATAACGTCATGATTAAGCCTCCCCTTGTTGTATAGCTTGTAACGGTTCAATTTTTTTAATTTGTAGCCCTGACAATGTCGCTCCGATAAAACCAATGATGAGGAACACCATGGATAATTGTGTTGTTGTACCAAATGTTAAGGTGAAAGGCATTCCTTTGGGAGCAACTACATTGAAAACCTGGCTAAGACTGACTGATACCACAAGTGATAGAGCTGTAATAATAACCATTTGAGTCCAAATCATTTTAAACAACCTACTTGTTTTTAAACCAATTGCTTTTAAAATGCCGTACAAACCAATTTTTTGTACATTCATCATATAGAAGAAAATAGCAAATAGCATGCCGCTAATCACAACTAAAAACCAAATGATCATGTTTAAGGACAACTGTTCCGCATTATAGCTAGGAATAGTATTGAGAAATTCTTTATTGCTATATGCCTGAAGCTCATTAATGTCCTCTGATCCGCTGTTTGGTACAAAAATTAGCTGTATATCTTTTACTCGGTACATTTCCTGGTAGGCCTCTTTACTAATATAAGCGACAGGTGAATGACTAAATTTCTTTTGCTCTACAAAACCTTTGACAATAAATTCTCCACTGTATTGATTATTCGTCAATACGTCACCAATCTGAATCCCTTTTTCCTGCAACGAGCTATCTAAAATAACCTCACCTTGATGTACATTTTTAAACAGTGTGGATTCCGTAGATGAAACAAAAGCAACACTCTGCTGTTTATCGTCCTTATCATTTAAAAAGCCCATTTGAATCGAAAAAGCCACTGCCTCTTTCTCTTTACCCATTACCTCCTGCTGAAGATTGCTATCGATTCTCGAAAGATTAAACGTACCCTCTGCATCCTCAGCCATGTAAAAATGTCCCTTTGGTAAATCTTTAATTAATGCTGCATTATCTTGTGACAGGCCATTTGCCAAACCTGAAATAATAAATGTTAAAAAGCTTACTAGAAAAATAATGGAGCCCAAAATTAAAAACCGTACTTTATTCTTCTTTATTTCCTTCCAGGCAAGATTCATCCTTAACCCCTCCATTTCGTTGATACCCATATCTTAAAATTGTTAAATGAACGGAGAATGAACTAATATAAAAAAGACATAGAAAACAAAAAACCACTCAAAGATATTTTTATCCTTTAGAGTGGTTGAAGGTTTATTAATTTTTTAAAAAAATTCATATAATCCATTTTTAAAATAGTTGTATTCACTTTCGTCTATTAACTTTACCATACCCTTCATAAAAAATTTGTTTATCTATTTCTGTTTCAAATGCCCATGGCTTAGGACGAACTGCTAAAGCAACATCATATCGTGGGTCACCCCATGCTCCAGCGCTCCAATCAATTATTCCCGAAATCCTCCGATTATGTACAAGTACATTATCAATTGTGAAATCACCATGAATAAAGGTTTGCTGAGTTATCTTTGGTTTGTGTCTCTTCAACCTACTTAACAATTCAGCTGTGCCATCTACTTTATAATTTTTCATATTAAACTCAGCTTGTTCTAGCATATCGTCTATCCATACTGTGTCCTTTATT
The DNA here is from genome assembly GCF_032093475.1 of Lysinibacillus sp. Lineage (NCBI taxonomy): Bacteria > Bacillati > Bacillota > Bacilli > Caryophanales > Bacillaceae > Lysinibacillus > Lysinibacillus sp. Next base: position 7,859 of record NZ_DAMDAY010000149.1, read on the forward strand.
AACTCCTCTGGACATGGAGTTGAATGAATGGCAGATAGCGTCTTTCCAAAGTTAAATAGTATTTCATGTCTATTTTCTGTATTATCCTCTTTTTCCAGAGCGCTTCTAACGGTGTCGCCTTCTAAATATGCCATTAAAGCCCATGACTGATTTTGTAATGGTTGTTCGATAAAATAATATAGCCTCGGAGTAGGTAAAGCAGATGCTGCTAGATTTTTAAGTACCCATGCTTCTTTCGATAACCAAGCACAGAATGGCATTCCTTTTGCTCTTTTTAAAACGAATGTCCCTCTTTTAGAATTAAGAATTCCTACATCCGATGTATGTCCCTGTCTAGGAAAATGAATATTAATAACTGCTCCGACATACTCGACGATCTCTTTAGGTATTTCGTTTAGTTGTATGGGTTTCAAAATTTTCAACACCTCAGCTTTTATGTATTAACTTCTACTTTACCATCTATAAATTCAATTCTTTGTTATCTTTTCCTTTCTATGCAACAACATTTTTGTATGGTCCACAATGTTAGAGTTGTAATTGAAAGAATAATTATTGGGATAGTTAATTATCATATAAAAATAAGAGGATCCTTTTGAATAGAAGGTTAAAGTGTAGCGAGTATAAGGCTTCTTAAAAGTAATATGTAAACTTTCCTTTTATATAAGCATTGCTGCTTCCTCATAAGCTCTTGGTGGAAGTCGCTATCTCAAAATGTTTTTTAGCATTTCAATTATTTTCTTTTAACCTTATGCATTTATAGTTTCATAGCGTTTTTATATACTTTATGAGGTTATCAATATTTTGCGAATTATATTCCTCCTCTGACAAAAGATAGTAACCACTTTTTGAAAAATCAATGTGACTAAGTAAACTTTTTAAATATGGAGAAATCAAAACTAATACGCCATCATTTTCTAATAATTCCTCTGGAGATTCATACCCATGAGTTACTTCTACATTAAAAGTACTCAAATTATTTTCTTTTAGTGAATCTTCTATGGTTTTTTTCAGTCTCGATGACCTTTTTTTCAAAAAGAATCCTTCTCGATCTAAACCAGTTGCAAATCCTCTAAACCCCATTGCTAATTTTGGATAAATATAAATCGTTTTCATTATAATCATCCTTTCAAAAAAATTATAATCCTTTTAATACTAATCATAAATTTTCTCCAACTTCTATTTTATGTAATATTCATTCATATATTCATCATATTTCCATTTTATTATATCATGTATAGAACATTAGAGACATGATTATAGCTGTGTTAAGTAAATTCATACTGTCCCTTAAATAGCTCTCTTGCTTTTACTAGGTTTAAAATCTAGACTAAGATTAGAAGAATTGTTGGAACCTCTCATAAAACCTTTTTTTAGATAATGAGCTTGTGTAAACATAATCAATTCTACTCGTTTTCGATCGTATTCCTAGGAAATACAAAAAGCTCACAAACCTTGATAGTACAAGGTTTGTGAGCTTTCTAAACTTACTAAATGTAACGTATATATAACGTAATGATACCGGTGGTCGGGGTCGAACCGACACTCCAAAGGAACACGATTTTGAGTCGTGCGCGTCTGCCAATTCCGCCACACCGGCATAATGGAGATAAAAAAAATCGGATAAACCGATTATCAGATAAAATATGGAGGCGGCAACCGGATTTGAACCGGTGATAAGGGTGTTGCAGACCCGTGCCTTACCACTTGGCTATGCCGCCATCATATTGGAGCGGAAGACGAGGTTCGAACTCGCGACCCCCACCTTGGCAAGGTGGTGTT
>NZ_DAMDAY010000150.1:0-6798 GCF_032093475.1 Lysinibacillus sp.
TTACTTAAAACTTTATTGATTACGTTTTGCTTGTTCAGTTTTCAAGGTTCATTTTATACTGCCATACAGCGACAGGAATTTTATTATATCAAAACATTTTCGTGTTTGTCAACAACTAATTCAAAATATTTTATTCGCTAAATGATGTTTCACAATATATCAAAATATTTTTATGTTAACACCTGTGATTAATACTTATTAACATCTATCGATATTTCACGATAGAAATCAATAATATATTATATTAACAAAATAGTCAACATGAAATTAGTTAAAAACTTTCTTTTCTATCTCCCTACTATTAAATATTGTATTTTATACAATAGCACGTTTTATATCGTTTCTAAAAAATAATCCCATTGCTTTGCAGTTAGAACCGATAACCATAGCACTTTCATCAGGAAAAAGCCTTACATACTCCTTCAGCATTATTATCCTGAAGCTTAAATAACGTATACCATCTTTTCAATTCACTGATTCTCCTAACACTATGTCTTCCAGTTAGAATGAGTAATAACTGAATATGCTTTTTCTTCAACTGTCGAATCGAAAGTTTCTACAGAATAGCTTTGAAATGGTGAACATAGAAGGCAATACATTCTTTCTGTAACTTTACTTTTATATAAAGCAAAACTAATTAATATATTTTTGATGAGTTAATGTATCAGAAGACTTTCTTATTGAAAAAATTTTAAAAGCCAACGAAATTTTATTAATCGTAAAATTTCACTGGCTTTTTAGTTTATAGCTAGGATTTATCCAGCCACTTTTGCTTAGAATGCTACCCGCTTTGCCTCATAGGCAGCAATATGTTCTTCGTATTTAAAGGTTAAAGCAATTTCATCCCAACCATTTAGTAATGTTTCCTTATAGTACGGATCAATTGTGAAATGATAAACTTTACCATCTTCACCTGTCACTGTTTGCTCAGCAAGATTTACTTCCATTGTATATGGCTTTGCTAATCCCTTAGCCAGAATTTCATCACATTCTGCTTCTGTTAACTTAATAGGTAGAATGCCATTTTTAAAGCAGTTATTATGGAAGATATCTGCGAAAGAAGGGGCAATCACCACGTTAAAGCCATAATCTAAGATGGCCCATGGTGCGTGTTCGCGGGATGAACCGCAGCCAAAATTATCTTGCGCCACTAAAATTTTGGATTCTTTAAATTCAGGTTTATTTAAAACAAAGTCTTTGATCTCATTGTCTTGTGCATCGTAACGCCAGTGATAAAATAAAAATTGTCCAAATCCTGTGCGCTCAATACGTTTAAGAAATTCTTTTGAAATAATTTGATCTGTATCAACATTTTTACGATCAAGTGGTGTGATGACACTATTAACGATATTAATTGGTTCCATTTTTAATCATCCCTTCCGTGTAAAGCAAGACTTACACAGTTTCCTTCACAAATTCACGTACATCCACAAAATGACCTGCAATCGCAGCTGCAGCTGCCATCGGTGGTGATACTAAATGTGTACGAGAACCCGCTCCCTGACGTCCTTCAAAGTTGCGATTGGATGTAGAGGCACAGCGTTCACCAGCTGGTACAACATCATCATTCATCGCTAGGCACATGGAGCAACCTGACTCTCTCCATTCAAAGCCTGCCTCGATAAAGATTTTATCCAAGCCCTCTTCCTCTGCTTGCTTCTTCGTCGTATGTGAACCCGGCACAACAATTGCTGTTACATTATCATGCACCTTACGTCCCTGAATGACACTAGCAGCTGCGCGTAAATCACTAATGCGTGAGTTTGTACAGGAGCCAATAAAGACATGCTGAATATCAATAGATGTTAAAGGTTGCCCTTCCTCTAAGCCCATATAGGCTAAAGCTTTTTGAAGAGCTGCCTTATCAGATTCATCCTCATAATCTGCTTGTGTTGGAACATGACCAGAAACACCCGTACCCATCGATGGATTTGTGCCCCATGTAATGATTGGTTCGATTTCTTCTGCATTTATGATACGAACTGTGTCGTACGTAGCATCCTCATCGGAAGCCAAACTTAACCAATAAGCGGCTGCTTCCTCCAATTTTTCACCTTGTGGCGCATATTTGCGACCACGAATATAATCCACTGTTGTTTGATCAGGTGAAATCAGCCCAGCTTTCGCTCCTGCCTCAATCGACATATTACAGATTGTCATCCGTTCTTCCATAGACAATTTATGGATAGCCTCTCCAGTGAATTCCACAATATGCCCAGTGCCAACACCAATACCAAACTTTGCAATAATGGCTAAAATAATATCCTTTGCAGCTACCCCAACTGGTAGCTCCCCTTCAACACGAATTTCCATCGTTTTCGGCTTATTTTGCCATAAAGTTTGTGTTGATAAGACATGCTCAACCTCTGATGTACCAATCCCGAAAGCAATCGCACCAAAGGCACCGTGAGTTGATGTATGAGAATCGCCACAAACGATAGTTTTCCCTGGTTGTGTTAATCCCAGCTCTGGCCCAATAACGTGTACAATCCCTTGGTCAGGATGACCCATTCCTGCTAGCTCAACACCAAACTCTTTTGCATTTTTAGCCAATGTTTCGATTTGGTTGCGTGCAATAGGATCATGAATTGTCGGTAAATTTTTCGTTGGTACGTTATGATCCATTGTCGCAAAGCTTAAATCAGGACGACGCACTTTGCGTCCGTTCAAACGTAGACCTTCAAAAGCTTGCGGAGATGTTACTTCATGAATTAAATGAAGATCAATATATAACAGGTCCGGTTTGCCCTCTTCCTGATAAACTACATGTTTATCCCAAATCTTTTCAATTATATTTTTACCCATTGTCTTCACCTATTTCTTTAAATATATGTTGTCATAATACTTTGTGAAACAAAACTAGTATCAATTTCGTTAATCACTTTATCTGTCCATTCATTTGTTGATAAAATGCGGCTGCCGTCACGAGCAAGATCTGCTGTAAAGTAACCATCATCAAATACTGCACTAACAGCACGCTCAATTTCTGCCGCCTCTTCTTTCAGGCCAAAGGAATATTGTAGCATCATCGCAACAGATAGAATTGTTGCCGCAGGGTTTGCTACTCCTTGCCCTGCAATTTCCGGAGCTGATCCATGTACAGGTTCATATAAGCCAAAATTATCACCACGAATAGATGCCGATGGAAGGACGCCCAAAGAACCAGTAATAACTGACGCTTCATCACTTAAAATATCACCAAACATATTTTCAGTGACTACTACATCATAGTGACCAGGATTTGTAATTAGTTTCATCGCAACAGAGTCGACTAGATTATGTTCTACGATGACATCTGGATAGTCTTTTTTCTTTGCTTCTACGACTTCACGCCATAAGCGACTTGTTTCAAGAACATTCGCCTTATCAACAGAGCATAATTTGCCTCCACGTAAACGTGCTAGCTCAAAGGCATTTTCAACGATACGCTCCACCTCTGCTTTTGAATAAACAGTTGTATCAATTGCGCCATTTTCAGTACGCATACGTGGTTCCCCGAAGTATACGCCGCCTGTTAGTTCACGAACAATCATTAAATCAACGTTTTCAGCTACTTCACGTTTTAATGGTGAAGCATCTAGTAAACTCGGGAACGCCTTTACTGGACGTAGATTTGCAAATAAATCGAAGTGTTTGCGAATACGCAATAACCCTTTTTCTGGGCGTAATTCAGGTGGGTTTTGATCCCATTTTGGTCCACCAACAGCTCCTAATAGAATCGCATCGCTATTTTCACACATCTCGATTGTTTCTTCTGGTAATGGATTGTTGTGCTGATCAATGGCAGCACCCCCAATTGTTGCATATCCTAAATGAAATGTATGATTAAATCGTTTACCAATCACTTGTAGTACACGTACAGCAGAAGCAACAACCTCTGGCCCAATCCCGTCACCAGGAAGGACTGTAATTTTTTTCTCCATCGTCAAAACACCTTTCTTTTTTTAGCGCATTCGCTAATTTAGTAAGAACGCTCACCTACCTACTATTTAGATGAGCGTATTCATTACGACTAAGCGTAATTTTTTTTGAAAGATACAATACGCCATGACATCATTGCATCCGACGCGTGAATGGTACATCACACAATTCACTACCTTTACAACCTATACAGGCTGTGCGCGAAGACTTGCTTGTATTAAATGACGGTTAATGGCATTTAAATAAGCTTTAGCCGAAGCTTCTAAAACATCTTGTGAAGAATTGCGGCCTGTTGTCGATACATTATCATAACGAATATTAATAACCGCTTCACCAAGTGCATCTCGGCCCTTCCCTACAGATGACACACGGTAATCAAGCACCTGAACAGCTCCAGGTACAAGCTGCTCCAGCGTATTAAAAATGGCCTCCACAGAACCAGAGCCAGTCGCAACAACCGTTTTCTCTAGCCCCTCTGGTGTTAGGACAATGGCTGTAGCAGTAGGAATATTTTCTGTTCCATATTGCACTTGTACCATCTTCAAATCAAAGAGTGGTACATCCTCTATTTGAACCTGTTGTTCTGTGAGAAGAGTTAGTAAATCCTCTTCTGTAATCTCTTTTTTCCGATCAGCTAGTTTTTTAAATTCCACAAACGCTTTGTTCAGCTTTTCATCGGAAAGGTTGAAGCCCATTGTTTCAGCACGATCACGGAAGGCAGCACGCCCAGAATGTTTCCCAAGTACTAATGGTATTTCACCCTCACCGATTAGGGCAGGTGAGATAATTTCGTAGGTTTCCGGATTTTTCAAGACGCCATCTTGATGGATACCTGATTCATGCGCAAATGCATTCTTTCCAACAATTGCTTTATTAGGCTGAATCACAACGTTTGTCAATTTACTGACTAATTGAGACGTGCGTTTAATCTCTTGCAGCTGTATGCCAGTTTCCACTTGGTAAAAATCTTTGCGAATATGCAGTGCCACCGCAATTTCTTCTAGTGCTACATTCCCTGCACGTTCGCCAATACCATTGATGGTTCCCTCTACTTGCGCGGCACCATTTTCGATGGCAGCAATCGTATTGGCTGTGGCCATCCCAAGGTCATCATGACAATGGGCAGAGAATTTTACTTTGTCAGCACCTTTTACATTTTCCAGTAGGAATTTAAATAATGCGCCATATTCCTGAGGGGAAGCATAGCCTACAGTGTCAGGAACATTAATCGTTGAAGCACCAGCAGCAACCACTTCATTCATAATTCGTACTAAAAATTCACGATCCGAACGGAATGCATCCTCGGCAGACCATTGCACAAGAGGAAAGAATTTTTTTGCATATTTAACTGCCGCAACCGCTTGCTCGATCACTTGATCTGGGGATTTTTTTAACTTATATTCCATATGAATGGGTGAGGTTGCTAGAAAAACATGAATATGTGGTTGCTCTGCTACTTTAATTGCTTCCCAAGTCGTATCGATATCCTTTTGGATACAGCGAGCTAGACCTGTGATAATAGATTTTTTTACGGTTCCTGCAATGCGATGGACGGCATCAAAGTCACCGGGTGACGAAGCAGGAAACCCTGCTTCAATAATTGTCACTCCAAGGCGCTCTAACTGTTTGGCAATTTCAATCTTCTCGGCCGTATTTAAGTTGATCCCAGCAGATTGTTCACCATCGCGAAGCGTCGTATCGAAAATATCAATTTTTCGTACTTGTAGCCACTTCTCTCACAACTTTTTCTTTACCTTCATTAATGAATGGCATCATAGCACGTAATTTTGCACCCACTTCTTCAATTTGATGGTTTGCACCAGCCTCTTTGAATTTTGTATATTCTGGGCGACCATTTTCATTTTCTTGAATCCAACGACGAGCAAATGTACCATCTTGAATATCTGTTAACACATCTTTCATTCGTGCTTTTACTGACTCATCGATAATGCGTGGTCCCGCCACATAATCTCCCCACTCAGCTGTATCTGACACCGAGTAACGCATTGTTGCCATACCGCCTTCAAACATAAGGTCAACAATTAATTTAAGCTCGTGAAGTGTTTCAAAGTATGCTAATTCCGGTTGGTAGCCAGCTTCTACTAGCGTTTCAAATCCTGCTCTTACAAGTTGTGTTGCACCACCACAAAGAACTGCTTGTTCACCGAATAAATCTGTCTCTGTCTCTTCTTTGAATGATGTTTCAAGAAGTCTACCACGTGCGGCACCAATTCCTTTACCATAAGCAAGTGCTAAATCTTTTGCTTGACCTGTCGCGTCTTGATGGATAGCGAATAAACCTGGTACGCCAGCTCCTTCTTGGAATTGACGACGCACTAAATGTCCTGGGCCTTTTGGTGCTACTAAAAATACGTCAACATCTGCTGGTGGTGTAATTTGACCAAAGTGAATGTTGAAGCCGTGCGCAAACATTAAAGCTTTGCCAGCTTGTAGATGTGGTGCAATTTCTGCTTCATAAACTGCTTTTTGACGCTCATCTGGTAATAAAATTTGGATAACATCTGCTTCTTGTGCAGCCTCCGCCACCGTTTTTACATCAATACCATCTGCTTTTGCAGCATCGAAAGATCCACCTGGGCGAACCCCTACTACTACATCAAAGCCTGATTCCTTAAGGTTTAATGCATGTGCGTGTCCTTGTGAGCCATAACCGATGATTGCGATTTTCTTTCCTTTTAGTACGTCCTCGTTGATATTTTGTTCATAATACATAGTAGCCATAGTTCATTTCCTCCTAGAATTTGGTTTGTTTTTTTAGCTCCATAAAGCTTGTTAAATTTATATGCAAACTATTTTAAAATAGAGAGCTGTGGATTTGAGATTTTTTGTGTTTCACGAACAGAAGCAGTGGCCCCT
>NZ_DAMDAY010000150.1:6808-9395 GCF_032093475.1 Lysinibacillus sp.
CTTTAATGCCATATGGTCGAATGAGTTCGATAAAGGCATCAATTTTGTCTGGGTGCCCTACCACTTGATACGTCACAACGTTTTTAGCCGTATCAATAATTTGAGCACGAAATGGTTCGACAATCGAATTCATTTCCAAACGTAAATTTGGCGGTGAAATAACCTTTACCAGCGCTAGCTCTCGCAAAACAATTGATTTATCCGTTATGTCATTGACCTTTAACACATCAATTTGCTTCGATAATTGTTTCACTAGCTGCTCGATCTTGCGTTCATCCTCGACGTGGACTACAAAAGTCATCTTTGAAAAGTTTGCTTGTTCCGTATGACCTACTGTAATCGATTCAATATTGAATTGACGCTTCATCAATAGACCTGTCAAACGGTTTAACACACCACTTTGGTTAATCACAGTTACGGTAATTACTCGTTTCAATTCTTTTTCACCCCAATCATTTCATGTAAGCCTTTGCCTGGTGCTACCATTGGGTAAACACATTCAAGCTGTTTCACTCGACAATCAATTAATACTGGCTCATCAGAAAGTAGTGCCTCACGGAAAATATCCTCCGCTTCATCAATTGTGTTAATTCGATAGCCTTTTATATTATAGGCATCTGCTAACTTAACAAAGTCTGGTTGGATTGGCATAAGCGATGATGAATAACGCTCTTCATAGAATGTCTGTTGCCATTGACGGACCATGCCAAGGCAGCTATTATTCAAAATCACAATTTTTACTGGTAAGTTAAACTCCTGTAGAATGGATAACTCCTGTGCAGTCATTTGGAAGCCTGCATCTCCTACAATCGAAATAACTTTTTTGTCTGGCTTCGCAAATTGAGCGCCAATTGCGGCTGGGAAGCCGAAGCCCATCGTACCAAGTCCACCAGACGTTACCCATGCATGATCATTATTTAAATGGTAGTATTGCGCTGCCCACATTTGATGCTGCCCAACATCAGTCGTTACAATGGCATCACCCTCAGTAATTTTATGCACTAATTGCAATGCCTCTTGTGGTAAAACTTCCTGATCATCATCATTCTTGCAATACCATAATGGATAGTCATTGGCATGATTGTTTAAATAGGCTAACCAATCTGCTGTATCAGGACCTTCGAAGTCCTTTTTCAATAATGCTTTCAAAGCTTCTTTTGCATCTGCAACGATCGGAATATCTGTCGGAACGTTTTTGCCAATTTCAGCAGGATCTATGTCGATATGGATGATTGTTGCATTTGGTGCAAATGTGGCTAAATTACCTGTTAAACGATCATCAAAACGTGCACCAATATTAAGTAATAAATCAGATTTGGTGATGGCTGTATTTGCTGTTACTGTACCGTGCATACCTGCCATCCCAAGGAATAAATCATGTTCACCATGAATGGACCCAAGTCCTAGCAATGTGTTCGTTACTGGAATACGGTATTTTTCTGCGAAGGCTGTTAATTCCTCACGTGCATCAGCAAAGAGAACACCTGCACCAGCTAAAATGATTGGATTCTTTGCCAAGGAAATCGCTTGAATCGCTTTTTGGATCTGTAAGTAATTTGGTTTATATGTTGGCTGATAGCCTGGTAAATAAATATCATCAGGTGCTTGTGGCGGATTCTCTACATCAAACAACATTTGTGAAACGTTTTTTGGGAAGTCCACGACAACTGGTCCCTTACGACCTGTGCTAGCAATATGGAACGCCTCTTTAACAATACGTGGAATATCATTTACATCCTGCACTTGGTAATTGTGCTTTGTAATTGGTGTCGTAATCCCCATGATATCTGCTTCTTGGAAAGCGTCTGTTCCAATTACAGAAGTAGCAACCTGACCTGTAAAGACAACTAATGGAATGGAATCAATCATGGCGTCCGCTATACCTGTTACGAGATTTGTTGCGCCTGGCCCACTTGTCGCAATAACAACACCTGTTTTACCAGAAACACGAGCATAACCCTCGGCTGCATGAATAGCACCCTGTTCATGTCTAGTTAAAATATGGCGGATTGGATTTTTATACATTGCATCATAGATTTGCAATACGGCTCCTCCAGGATAGCCAAAGATGATTTCAACACCTTGATCGTGCAATGCCTGCACTAATACATCTGCACCGTCCTTTGCTTGATAGGTTTGCTCAGCAGTAACAGTTGTTACTAATTGTTCTTGTTCATTCATTGAAACATTTGCACTCATCAAATTATGCCTCCTTTATATCTTTCAAACTCACACATCAGTGTTGTAGATTAATGAAGTGTCACAAGCTGGATTATCTGCACTCTCTTCCATTTGGTTGAGAGTTTGCATTTCATTCGTGAAAATAATAAAAAGCCTTTTTCTCCACACACAAAGAACTACCTTACGTAGGGATGAAAAAGACTTTCCATGGTACCACCCTTTTTTATAGCAAATAATTGCTACCTCGCGAATAAATGATTGCATTTATGCACCAATGCGAAAGAATTCGCATCCAATAGAGTGTCATAAAACATTTATTCATTAATAACGAGCACTTTCGACTATGCCCGGAGCTATCTAATGGTGTAAACACGTTTAATAGCCCACTCCGAGGGGATGTCGGATC
>NZ_DAMDAY010000151.1:0-3590 GCF_032093475.1 Lysinibacillus sp.
ATAAAGGCGCAGTATTTTTATTTATGGGCGCTGGTGATGTTCACAAGTTCCAAGATGCTTTTGAAAACGTGCTTAAAAACAATGAAACAGCTTAGTCCGTAGGGGTTAAGCTGTTTTTTCTCAAATTTGAGCAGGAATTCCGTTTTTTTTGTCGAAGATAGGGAAAGTAATAGTAAAGACAATTTACTAGCAGGAGGTTAACTTATGGAAGTGATTTTGTATATTGCAGCTATTATTGCAGCAATCGGATTTTTAATTTTATGTATAAGCGTGGGCATGACATTATTTTCGCTTAAGGCTATTTTAAACAGCTTAGCAGGAACACTATCAGGAATTGAAGGACAAATGGAAGGTATCACACGTGAAACAACGTCCTTATTAACGAAAACAAATAGCTTAGCAGAGGATATTCAACATAAATCGGAACAATTAAATTCTGTTGTACAAGCTGTTAAAGGTATTGGTGATTCCGTTAATGGTTTAAATAATTCTGTACAGCAAATCACTTCTTCTGTTTCTAAAAGTGTAGAACAAAATGAAGAAAAAATTGCACAAGTTGTTCAATGGAGTAATGTTGCGATGGGAATTGCAGATAAATGGAAAAAACGCAAAATCATTGAGCAAGAAACGGTTTCTGAAGATGCCTATGCATTTGAAACGGTTCAAATAGAAGAAAAGCCAAAAAGAAAATGGGGTCGTAAAAAATGATAATTATTCAGTGAGTATTCCATTCTGACTGAATAAAAATAAAGTCTTAGACATAAGTTGTAGATGCATCTGTGAAAGTAGATGGACAACCAGTCTAGACAAATTTGACAATATGATGGGGAGGAATTGTGCATGACAACTCAAAAGCCAAATTTTAACGAAGTAAAGGAACAACAGCTTGAAAGTTCATTGCCACAGCTTTATCATCCACAAGACTCGATTTATGAAGAGGAGCGTGTAAACATGAAAGATTTTGTGATTGGCGCATTAGTTGGAGGTATTGTAGGGGCAGCAGCAGGTCTACTGTTAGCTCCAAAATCAGGAAAAGATTTACGTAGTGATGTTGCTGTACAAGCTGTTCAGTTAAAAGATAAGAGTGCAGACTTCTCGACAACTGCAAAAGATAAAACGGTTCAACTTTCTAAACAACTTCAAGAACAATCTACACAATTAGTGGAGAAAGTAAAAACACTAAAAACGGCAAAAGCACCTACTGTGTTTGATGATGGTACGGTTTCCTTTGAAGGTGAAGAACCATTAGAGGATTTTATTCCTGGTCAGGAAACACAAGCGAAAGAAACAAACGAACAAAATGAAGATAAAAATGAAGAAGTACGTGCATAATGCATAGTTAAAAGGGATACGTTACATATAATAGTGTAACGTATCCCTTTTTTATGTGATGGGTGAGGCTTCTAATAAAATTTCTAATTGATCGCCACCGAATATTTCTGTATCAAAGCTCGCTGGTTGACCATTTCGTAAAATCGTGAAATTTCCCTTAAAGGTATTTGGTAGCTGCCAATTGGAGAAGCGGAAGACATCTTGATAAATCCAATGACTACGATCCTTTTCTTTAAAAACAATAGTAGCTCCATTCGGCACGGTAGACAGTGGCGATACGACATTTTGATTGACTAGTGCTTCATGTACTGTTTTAGTAAGCTCTAACACTTCCTGTTGGAAATGAATAATAATTTTATCCTCTAGCAAAAGATTCATTTGGTCTGCTATACGTTGAACAGTTGGTAAAGCTGGTTGTTGAAAGCTTATTATATCACCATCTTGAACAGCATAGCTCAATTTAGCTAATATGCCATTAATCATAAGCTGTGAGGAGAATTCCGGTAAATATAAAGGCTGACCGTTAACTTGAATTGTGTAGGATTCAAATTGCTTTAAAAAGTCTTGATTATTTGTGATTTTAAATACATCTTCAATAGTCTCAGCTATGTCAAAAGACACTATATCACGATCGTTTAATTGAGTATCAAGTGATGCAGGTGAATTATTGAGGGTCATTTTGGGCTCAATCATATACTTAGTATTTTGGATAGTAATTGTCTTTATCGCTGCATCATCAATAAGCTCCCTCACTGTTGCAGTAGCTGGAAGCCCATCTTTCCCTTCGATTAGTTGAATGGCATCGCCTGTTTTAATCAATGTTTTTGTAGATGCCTGTTGTCCGTTCACAAGTATTTCTGCTGGTTGACCATGACCACCTGGAATGAAAATGTCCTGTCCATTGACGCTAACAGATAACCCATGACCTGGCTTTCCGTACAATTGTTTTGCACGAATATTCGCTGCTAAAAAAGCATCTGCCACAGTCATTTCCTTTAATTCAAAAAGACGAACTACTTGATTATTGACGGTTAGGCTCATGTATTGAATAGGCATTTTTTTAGCAGCAATTGCAATCCCTATTGGTGTAACTAACTCTGGTGAGGCTTTAATATGTTCTTCCTTAGTTAGGTTTTGGATGGCATCAATACCTCGAACAGCTATTCGATTTGCTGGTAGGTCAAGTACATGGCCAAGTTCAGTTGTTAGGTTCGGTGTTAAGCTACCACCACCAACTAACATTACAGCTTTTGGAGCAACACGGTTATTAAGGCGTAAAATTTCTTCGCCGATGGACTTAGCTAGCTGCTTCACTGCTGGTTCAATAGCTAATAATACCTCTTCCTTTGGATAAGATTGATCAAATCCTAGAATATCTTGAATCAATATCTCGTCCGCTGTTTGGAGCTGGCGTTTAGCCTGTTCGGCAATAGGAAAGTCTAGTAAGTAATGGTCGCTTAAAGCTTCTGTTATTTCATCGCCAGCTGTTGGGACCATACCATAGGCGACAACTGTACTTTTATCTGTAATTGCTATATCAGATGTTCCAGCCCCTATATCAACAAGTGCTACGTTTAAGCGTCTCATCGTTGGCGGTATGAGCACATTAATGGCAGCAATAGGTTCTAGTGTTAATGCTTCCATCTCTAAATTAGCCCGTTTAAGAGCTGCAATAAGTGACTCCACTACAACCCGAGGTAAGAAAGTGGCAATCACTTCAATTTGCGCCTCATCACCTTGTTGATCAAGTAGGCTTCCTATTTCCTCACCATCCAAACGATAATAAAGAACAGAATAGCCTACACAATAATAGTGGCTAATTTTTGCATCCTCTTTCTGTTGCAAAAGTTGTTGCTGCGCTTGTTGGACAGCCTGAAGTTCTAGGCGACTAATATCTTCTTCAGTAAAAATAGGCCGATTACGTATATTGATGGTCACGCTAGCTTGCTCAGTTTTTAAAGATCGACCTGCTGCAGCAACACTTACCTTTGTGAGTGGACCGTGTTTCTCTTGAAGTTCGCTTTTTATTTCATTAATTAAATCTGCCACATACATGACATTATGTATTTGACCATCTACCATGGCACGTTCTTTATGCTCTTTCACTAAAATATCTTCCACATGAAAATGGTCATTTTCTTCTTGTAGGATGATCCCGACCACTGAGCGTGTACCAATATCAAGTGCAAATAATTTAGAACTCAATGTAATCGCTTCCTTTCGCGTCATACTTGAAAAATAATTTAGCGAGTTGAAGC
>NZ_DAMDAY010000151.1:3600-9308 GCF_032093475.1 Lysinibacillus sp.
AAAATGCGTGACATTCTGAACAACATTGATTATAATAATGCTATTATCTAAAAATGTAACATACATTTCAGAGTTCTGGAAGTGTCTGTCATGAGGAGAGGAGCAAGAAAGCATGAGCCAAAAAGATTTAGAAAGCTTACGAAGTCAAATTGACGGATTAAACTTAGAAATTCTTCGTCTAATTAACGAACGTGCAGCTGTAGTTGATGAAATCGGTAAAATTAAAGAAAAGCAAGGTGTGAATCGCTATGATCCATTACGTGAAAGACACATGCTTGATCTTATTAAAGAACACAATCAAGGTCCGTTAAACCAAATGACGGTTGACTATATATTTAAGCAAATCTTTAAAACAGCTTTAAAACAATTAGAAGCTGATAAGAAGAAAGAGCTACTTGTATCTCGTAAAAAGAAATCAGAAGATACAGTTATTAATATCAATGGTGAATTAATTGGACAAGGGAAACCATCTTTCGTATTTGGTCCTTGTGCAGTTGAGTCATATGAGCAAGTAGCAGCTGTTGCAGCTTCTATTAAAGCAAAAGGAGAAAAGTTAATTCGTGGTGGTGCTTATAAACCACGTACTTCTCCATATGACTTCCAAGGACTTGGATTAGAAGGACTTAAAATTTTAAAACGTGTATCTGAGGAATTTGGTTTAGGTGTTATTACAGAAATAGTAACACCAGGTCATTTAGAGGAAGCACTAGATTATATCGATGTTATCCAAATCGGTGCACGTAATATGCAAAACTTTGAATTATTAAAAGCAGCAGGGGCGACAAATAAGCCTGTCCTATTAAAACGAGGCTTAGCTGCCACAATTGATGAATTTATACATGCAGCGGAGTACATCATGTCAAAAGGAAATGAAAACATTATTCTTTGTGAACGTGGTATTCGTACTTATGAAAAAGCAACGCGTAATACACTAGATATTTCAGCCGTGCCAATCTTAAAACAAGAAACGCATTTACCAGTATTCGTAGATGTTACACACTCAACAGGTCGTCGTGATTTATTATTACCATGTGCAAAAGCAGCTATCGCGATTGGCGCTGATGGTGTTATGGCAGAAGTGCATCCAGATCCATCTGTTGCATTGTCTGATTCACAGCAACAAATGGACATTCCAACATTTGACGCATTCTATGAAACACTTCAAAAATTCATGAAAAATCATGAAATCCATGCTTAATTGTTAACGGTGAACACCGCTTGCTTATTTTAGCAGGCGGTGTTTGTTATATCGTGACAAATTAATGTCTAGAATAGGACTATTAGTACTTGGTTTTTACGTAGTTCTTCTTGAAAATAATATGAAAATTATCGTATGATAAGGCTATAATAGGAAAAAGGGAGGCACGTACGATGACTGTTACAATTTATGATGTTGCAAGAGAAGCAAATGTTTCTATGGCAACGGTCTCTCGTGTAGTCAATGGCAATCAAAACGTAAAACCGGCAACACGAAAAAAAGTATTAGAAGTAATTGAACGATTAGAATACCGTCCGAATGCAGTAGCACGAGGACTAGCAAGTAAGAAAACAACAACAGTTGGCGTGATTATCCCAGATATTGCAAACAATGTTTACGCCGAGCTGGCTCGTGGTGTAGAGGATATTGCCACGATGTATCGATATAATATTATTTTAGCCAACTCGGATCAACATGAAGATAAAGAGCTACAGCTTCTGGATACTATGCTTGGGAAACAGGTAGATGGTATTGTGATGATGAGTGATGAGGTCACAGAGAAAATGCAACAAACGATGGATCATTCTCCAGTACCAATTGTTTTAGCAGGGTCAGTGGATGAATCACAAACAATCGCAACGGTGAATATTGACTACTTCCAAGCTGCATATGAAGCGATTTCTCTACTTATTCAAAATGGACATACACGTATTGGTTTCGTGACAGGACCACTCTCTTATACAATTAACGGAAAATTCAAGCTAGCAGCTTATAAGAAAGCATTAGAGGATGCTGGCTTACCAATAGATGAGGCATTAATTGCCGCAGAAGAGTCTAGTTATGACATGGGCTTAGAAGCTTGGGACATCCTATCTGGACTCGAACATCCGCCAACTGCTTATTTTGCAGGCAGTGATGAGCTAGCAATCGGCTTAATTCATGGCGCGCAAGATGCTGGTAAAATTGTTCCAGAAGATATAGAAGTGATTAGTTTTGAGAACTCGAAACTAGCTCGAATGGTTCGTCCACAGTTAACAAGTGTCGCGCTACCACTTTACGATATTGGAGCTGTTGCCATGCGTTTGCTTACTAAATTGATGAGCAAGGAGACTGTCGAGGATGAGGCAGTCATTTTACCGCATCGTATTGAGCATCGTCAATCTGTCAAAAGCAAATAGAATGAGAACACGTAAATCCTACAAGGTTTGCGTGTTTTTTTATGATAGAAAGAACAATGAAAATGTCGAAACTACGCATTAAACAAAACTAATGAACTAAGATAAAAAAGCCTCACGCTTATCGTGAGGCAATAATGTTAATCTCGTTTTTCATTTCGAATAATATGTAGCGCCTTGGCTAACATTTGAGCATTCTTTTCTTCTATTTCAGCTTTTCGAGGGATGGGCTCATATAAAGGAATTGGGTCCTCCCACGTTGGAATAAAAGGTACGGGTGCTTCAGGCTGCCAGCGATCAAGCCATGCTTGTGGGAGCGGCCCCGTTGGACATTTTTGGTCAGTCATTTCCAACCATAGCATCGACCAAGCTCGAGGTACTACTCTCCAAATATCATAGCCACCGCCACCAACAGCAATCCATTTTCCATCACAATATTCATGTGCTAATTGATGAGCAAGCTTTGGGATTTCACGATAAATATTCATCGTTCCATGTAAATGGGTTAAGGGATCAAAGTAATGGGCATCAGCACCATTTTGGGTTAAGACAACATCAGGCTTAAAAAATTCAAAGATCTCTCGCATCGATTGTTCATATATATCTAAGAAACTTTCATCCTCTGTAAAAGCATCCATGGGAAAATTAAACGAGGTCCCGTAACCCTGACCATTGCCACGCTCGGTGATGTTTCCTGTTCCAGGGAAAAGGTATCGACCCGTTTCGTGAATAGACAAAGTACAAACATTGGGATCCTCATAAAAACTCCATTGAACACCATCTCCATGATGAGCATCTGTGTCTACATAAAGTACACGTGCATTATACTTTTCCTGCAAATAGCGAATTGCTACCGTGCTATCGTTGTAAATACAAAATCCGGAAGCTCGACCACGAAAGCCATGATGTAAACCTCCACCAAGGTTGAGGGCATGGCCAGCTTTCCCTTCCATTACATAATCAACTGCTGTTAACGTTCCACCAACGAGCTGCGCACTGGCTTCATGCATATTTTCAAAAATGGGTGTATCTTCCGTGCCGATACCATAGCTTTCACATTGAGCTTCCGATAATTCACCATGTCCTGCTTTTTTTACAATGTCTATATATTTTGGATCATGTGCTAGCAATAACTCTTCATCTGTTGCAACACGAGCAGGTACAATATCTAGATCATCGAGAGCATGTATATTTTTTAATAAATCCATTGTTAGCGTCAAACGTTTATGATTAAAAGGGTGGGTATCTGAAAATTTATATCCGAGTTGTTCTGGCGAGTAAACGAATACAGCCTTTTTCATTATAATGAAACACCTGGTAAATTAGGCCAAAGTACATCAAAGCCTTCTTTACGAAGTTCTTCAATCATAGCTAAAGGATTCAGTGTTTTTACTCGGACACTTAAAATTTTATTTTGTGTATTTTCAGAGTCAGGATAAACTAAGACGCTTTGGACATTGGCATGGTGTCGATGAAATATCTTTGTAATTTCAAATAAAACCCCTGGTGTATCGGATACCCGAATCTCAATTTTTGAGCCGGGCTCCGTAGCACCAGTTAGCTCTATATATGTATAGAGTAAATCGGTTGTCGTCACAATCCCTACTAATTTTCCCCCAGTAACAATAGGTAAACAACCTATTTTGGATTCATAAAATGTAAGGGCAACCTCTTCGACAAAATCTAGTGGATGACCAATAAGTGGGTCCTTCACCATAATGTCCTCTACTTTTGCCTTAAAAACAGGAGAGTTAGGCTCATCCTGTAAAGATGATGGCAAGACTTCTTTAATATCTCGTTCCGTAATCACACCTAATACGTGACGTTCCTCATCTACAACTGGTAAATGACGAACTTTTTTTTCACGCATTAGCTTTAATGCTTCTTGTACAGTATTGGTAGGAGCTAATGTGTAAGGCTCATCATTCATAATCTCTTCTACGATCATATACGCATCCCCTTTGTGTTGGTTTTAATACATGAAACGATTTTTAAAACGAAGCCTATCAAATCTTTCCATTGTCTCAGGAGGCACTCGTTTCCCTTCACGTGCCATAAGGCAATTGGCTGGATGTGATGTAATTTCGGGATCATCCGTGGCAAAATATTCGAAGCCGACAGAGCTCATCATTTTCTCCATCATTTTGCGGTAGTCCCAAACATTTAAACCAGTTCCTTTTAAGTCCCAATGCCAATAATACTCGGTAGTAATCACAAGATAGTCTTCCATTTCATCACCCATAAATGAAACGGCTAGCAAAGCCTTCCCTGCACCAGTACCCCGATAGTCTGGAATGACTTCAATGGCGCCTAATTCAATCATGTCTTCAATTCGATCTTCTGCCCATCGTTCAAGTGGATCAGGATAAAGATAGGTAACATAGCCTACGATAATATCTTCGTTTCGAATAATAATAATTCGGCCCTCTGGAAGTCCTGCAATCTCTATGATGGCTTGTTGCTGCTGTTTTGGAGGTCTGAAGGCAACCAAGCCTTCATGGAATGAATATGTAGCTAATTTTTCTGGAGGTACAGGTCCTTCCACATACACCGTACCATGCTTTGTTTCCTTTGTGACAGAAAAAAAAGTTTTTTTATGTTCCATAATTACACCACCTGAGTTTAATAATTCCATTATAGCTGATTTCTTGCGGAAAAACGCTTATTTTTGCAAAATATACCTGTATTTTTGGAAAAGTGAAAATATTAAGACAATCTATTGAAATTCGTGTAAAATAGAATTATATTGCTTCTGTTATTTAACAGATAAAAGTAGTGTGATTAGGGATTTTATCATTATTATGACGTTAATCTGTTATATAACAATAGCTGCATATTCATTTTGCTTTTGTCATAATTTTTTATATTTCAACAGGGGGATTGTTGGAAATATAGTCAAAAGCAAAAGCAAAGAAAGGGGTAGTTTTCATGGGGATGAAAATGAAGGAGAAGTTAAGGGCTTTACCTGGTCAGCATTATTTAATGAATTATGAGGAAGTGGCAAAATCACACAACTGGGCTAACACCGAAAAAGCATTTAACTGGTTCGAAACAGGATTAGTAAATATGGCGTATGAGGCTATAGATCGCCATACAGAAACACATCGTAAAAATAAGGTAGCGCTTTATTTTAATGATGGTAAACGAAAAGAAGCATATTCTTTTAATGAAATGAAAAGGTTAACAAACAAGGCAGCAAATGTTTTTAAAACAGCTACTAATTTGCAAAAAGGTGATCGCTTATTTATTTTTATGCCACGTTCACCTGAGCTTTACTTTTCAATATTAGGTGCGCTGAAAATGGGTGTTATTGTAGGCCCTTTGTTTGAAGCTTT
>NZ_DAMDAY010000152.1:0-9253 GCF_032093475.1 Lysinibacillus sp.
AGAAGCCCTTTGGAACCCCTCGCATAGCAAGGGGTTTTCAAAAGATACAAAAAAAGCGTCTCATCTTAAGATGAAACGCCATTTTTTGAGGTTATTGAGTTAATCGTTGGATGAAGGCATCTAATTGTGCCAATGTGACATTGTCGTTTACGCCAAATGTTCCGTCCCCTTTACCAACCGTAATTTTATTGGAGGCGAGAATGGCTACATATGTGTTAGCCCAGTGAGCGTTAGGAACATCCGCAAATTGTTCTGCAGTTCCTTGTTGTTTTAAATTAAAGGCTTCCACTAAAACTTTCGATAATTGACCACGAGTCATAGGTGACCCAGGATTGAATTTCCCATTTTCATCACCTGTGAAAACGCCGATTTTTTTCAGCGCTTCTGCAGCACCTGCATATTTGGACGATGGTTTGATATCTGGGAAACTTGTATTAGTGTTACTAGTATTTAACTGTAATTTATTCGCTAGTCGAAGAGCAACTTCACCGCGCGATGCATAAATGCTAAAGTCGATTTCTGCTTCTTTTACTTCACCAAAATCATTGTCAGTAAAGGTTGCCACGCGTTTTGCTCCTACATAACGAGATCCCCAGTAATAAGGGTCGTTAATTTTATCGATTTTAACGCCAGAGCTTGTCGTTGCCGAAATAAAGCTGTTGTCACCTATGTATATACCAACATGGGAAATTCCGCTTCCCGATGTATTAAAAAATACGAGATCACCAGTCTTTAAATTGTCTTTAGAGATTGCAGTACCCTGCTGATATTGAGCTTTTGATGTACGTTCAAGTGAAATGCCTAGCTTAGAAAAAACAATTTGTGTATAAGCTGAACAATCCACACCTGTTTGTATATTTGTTCCTCCATACTGATAAGGAACACCTAAATATGCTTTTGCTGTATTCGTTATATCTGCTATTGTCGCCGCTTTTGCATCATGAATACCTACACCTGTAAAGAACATAAACGATGCAAAAATCGGTAGTAACCATTTTTTCTTCAATTAAACCTTACCCCTTTCAAAAAGCTTTCGCCTTTGAATAATGTAAGGATAGCATGAATGAGACAAGAATTATTTTTCAATAATATTACCGATTACCCCTAAACACCAAAATTGAAACCTTATTTTTAACTCTGTAAAACTTCTGCAATAAACATGGGCAATTTTACTAAAAATATTTGAAAAGTTTGGCTATATAGGGTTATTAGTGTTAATTTACATATAATAGCCTAAGCAAAAAATCTCTGGTCGCAAATTCACCAGAAAGTAAATGCAATATGTAAGTTGAATGAGACAAAGAAAAAAATACAGGAGGGAATACCATGTTTTTAGAATCTGATAGTGTCACACTTAGAAAAACGAATAGGCAAGATGTAGATTTTGTTTGTAGCCTAGAAGCAATGGAGGAAAATGCGAAATTTATCATTCCATGGTCAAAGGAAAAGCATGAAAAAGCATTGGCAAATACAGATGTTCTACATTTAATTGTGGAAGATCGAAAAAGAAGTCAACCTGTAGGCTATCTTATTATTGCTGGATTAGAAAATCCCGATTTAAGCATTGAGCTTGTAAGAATTACGATCAACGAAAAAGGAAAAGGGTATGGTAAGGAATCCTTTAACCTTATTAAAGATTGGGTATTTACGAAATTTCAAGCTCATCGTCTATGGCTAGATGTGAAAGTAAATAATGTGCGAGCTTTTAAGCTTTACCAAAAACAGGGCTTTGTAGTAGAGGGAACATTAAGAGATTGTCTCAAAACAGAACATGGCTTTGAATCTTTACATATTATGTCTATTTTAAAAAATGAATATGAAGAATTAACAAAGGAGGGAACATGTTGCAGCACATCTTTAATGAGTTGATAAAACAGGACATAAAGCCGTTCTTAGCCACATTCGGCTTCAACAAGAAAGGTCTGAATTTCTATAAGAAAACGGACAACCTCATCTACCTAATCAATTTCCAAAAATCTGCTGGGAATACAGCTAATCAGGTTCTATTTTATGTGAATTGCGGGATTTACGCAGCTGAGTTGGCACAAATTCAATCGAAAGAAATTCTGACATCACCGAAAGAAGTAGAATGTCACTTCAGGGCAAGGATGAGAGAAATAGCTGACACTGCTCCAGATCGATTTTCTATCACAGCTACTACTAATATAGATAACGTAAGAAAAATGCTACTTCCTTGTTTAGAAGATGTCCTTCATTTCTTTGAAACGATGACCAGTGCCAGATCCATTGTTGATTATTATACGTCAGGCCCATTTTTACATTTAGGTGAAGAGAGCTTTCATTTGCTATTACAGGCCAATGATGTAACTGCAGCGAAACATTACTTTAATGCATTACGTAAAAAGCATGGAGCTGAACAGAGGTGGTCCATTTTCGAACAACAATACCATGCTATATTCAATCAATATGGAGTGAAACTTGAAATAATTTAAGATAAAACCAGCACTCATCTCAATTGAGTAGCTGGTTTTTGTTATTGTCTAACGATTAAGCTCTTCCTTTTGGCTTATGTTCATTTTGTTATCTAATATTCTCCCGATTATCGGCATAAAGAAATGCAGGATAAAGCCTCCTAAACAAACTGTTAATAACGTACCGACTCCAATTGGCCCTTTAAAAATCATGGCAAGTACTAAAAATAAGACATAAATAATTGTTCTTGAGAAAAATATCGATTTTTTCGTCATTTCTTTTATTAATATAGTTAGTCGATCTACAGGAATAGGTGCAAAATTTGTATGTAAATAGGTTGCGGTTCCTAACCCAGTCACTATCAATCCTATGCCAAAACAAATGGCTTGGCTATACCAAAAGTCTGGTGTTACGAAATCGCGTAATAGAAATAACCACATATCTATCCCTATACCAGTAATAAATGCTGTAATCAAGCCTACTAATTCGGGCTTTTGTTTGGCTATTAGGGCATTACTACCGATTAATAGGATGGCCAGAATGATTTCCCAGCTACCTACTGTCAAGCCCACATTTCTAGACAAGCCTACTAAAAGAGCATCAAAAGGAGAGGTGCCGAGATTGGATTGTATAGTGAAAGAAATACCAAGCGTTAAAATTAAAAGGCCTACTACATAAAAAGCATATCTCAAATTGCAGCCCCCTTTCCATTATTTTTGTTGCAAATACAACAAAATTGCGTTACATTGACTATATACTCTTTTTATTGCATTTGCAATATAAAATCTAGAAAGAGCTTAGTAGGAGGGCAAGAAATGACAATTAAAATAAAAAAGTGTAACCGTGAAGATTTAAAAAAGCTACAAGAAGTTAGTATTGAAACATTCCATGATACATTTAAAGAGCAAAATTCACCTGAAAATATGAAAGCATATCTTGAAAAAGCCTTTAATGAAAAACAGCTGGCACAAGAATTAGAAAATGCTGCTTCACAATTCTATTTTATTTTGGACAATGAAGAAATTGCTGGCTATTTAAAGGTAAATGTTGATGAAGCCCAATCTGAAGAAATGGGGGATGAGTCACTTGAAATTGAAAGAATCTACATTCGCGACAAATTTCAAGGAAAAGGGTTTGGCAAACATTTGTTCAACAAAGCATTGGAAGTAGCTATGGCGCAAGACAAAAAAAGTATTTGGCTAGGTGTTTGGGAGAAGAATGATCATGCCATCGGTTTTTATCAAAAAATAGGCTTTGTCCAAACTGGAGCCCATTCATTCTATATGGGTGATGAAGAACAAATTGATCTTATCATGACCAAAACACTTGCCTAAATGTTTAATGGCAGAAACGTTGATATCACAACATTTCTGCCATCTATTTTATTCAGTTCTATTTTTCTTCATAGCCTCTGCCACAGCAGCCGCATGTGGATCTTCTTCTTTATAGAGCTCGCTAATAATATTAACATAGTCAGAAGCATTACGATTTTGACTTAATTTATAGGCAGCTTGCACCTCTTCTACCTTGATTTTAAATCCTTTAATTCCTTTGATTTCTTGCTGTAAAAGCTCTGGAGATAGTTTATCCCATAATACAGGATTTTCACGGAAACTTTCATATTTTTCAAGTAGACTCGTTAAGTCTTGTTCTAACTCCTTGCCATCTATTAGACTGGCTTTCCCGTAAATATGGACAGCTTGATAATTCCATGTTGGTACGTTTTCTTTCTCATACCAAGAGGATGATATGTAAGCATGAGGTCCATTAAATATGACAAGAATATCATTTACTTCCTCAAAGGTCTTCCATATAGGATTTCCATAGGCTAAGTGACCTGTTAGATAATAATCGTCCTCGATTTTATTCAGTAGTATCGGGATATGAACTGCTATTGGCTTACCTTTTATGGTTGAAACAAGTGTTGCAAAGGAATTCTCTCGAATAAATTCTGTGATTTCTTCTAAATCAGTTATTTTGTAATACTTAGGAATATACATGTCAATCTCTCCTTAGTTCTTCAAATTCATTGCGAGTATTTCGAATAAACAAACTATTACAGGTAGGCGTCTTTACATTTTCTCCTCAACAATGTAGATTTTATTATAAACAATCACTGGTACCCCTTAAAAGTGCCAACAATGCTATTTCGAAAGGAGCCAAGGAACGATGCTCGAAATAACGCCAAACTTGAATAATCAGGAACCACTTTATCTTCAATTGTACAATTATTTAAAAGCTGAAATTCAACATGGAAACATTGTGGCAAATACAAAATTGCCATCACAGCGCAGTTTAGCTAAGCATTTACATATTAGTCGAAATACAGTGGACGCAGCTTACCAACAGCTCCTTGCAGAGGGTTATGTTTGGAGTAAAGAACGGGAGGGGCTATATGTTGCTGCACTTGAAAAGGGCTATTTTCAAATGGGCCCTAGTCTTTTTGAATCACCTCCATTAGTGTCTCAGCCAGAACAAGAACTAATGACCATAAAGTATGATTTTAATTATGGGGATATCAATTTAAAAGACTTTCCCTATAAAATTTGGCGAAAGTTGACTATGCAAAGTCTTAATGAAGATAATGCCCATCTTTTTTTATATGGAGATCCACAAGGAGAGCTCGAATTAAGGAAACATATAGCAAGCTATCTTTACGAAGCTAGAGGAGTTCAATGCTCAGCAGACCAAATTGTTATTGGTGCAGGACTACAACATCTTATGGGAATCGTATGTAACTTAATTGGACGGAACGAGCTTTTTGCCATGGAGGATCCAGGTTATTACCGGGTGCGTTATCTTTTGAAGGATCATGGTATAAAGATGAAGCCCATACCTCTTGATGATCAAGGGATTCAGATTGACCATTTAAGAAACAGTAATATTAAAGCTGTTTATGTCACGCCATCTCATCAATTCCCAATTGGTACGGTTATGCCAATCACAAGAAGACTAGAGTTATTAGAATGGGCTAAGTCAGAAGATGCGTATATCATCGAGGATGATTATGATGGGGAGTTTCGATATTCGGGTAAACCAATACCAGCTCTACAAGGTTTAGATTCAAATGAACAGGTTATTTATATGGGCACCTTCTCAAAGTCATTAATTCCGTCCATTAAGCTAAGCTACATGGTTCTACCGAGAAAATTAATCGATCTTTTTAAACGGAACAGCTATTATGTTCAAACTGTATCAAGACACCATCAGCATACTTTACAATTATTTATAGAAAGTGGCCATTGGGAAAGGCACCTCAACAAATCAAGGAATGGCTATAAGCGAAGATATGAGGTATTAATAAAGGCCATTCATCAAATATTTGGAGACAAAGTAAAATTGTATGGGGCTAGCAGTGGCTTACATATTCTACTTGAACCAAATAATAAGATGTCGGAAGAGGAACTGATTGAAACTGCGAGGTTAAAAGAAGTAAAGGTTTATCCTACCTCTATTTTTTATGCGAGCCCTTCTGAGATAAAGTCTGCAAAGGTGCTGCTTGGATTTGCCAATCTAGAGGAAGCAGCAATTGAACGGGGGATTGAGCTGTTAAAAGCTGCTTGGTTTGGGAAATGAAGATTCATATTCGAACCTTCTAACGTTCTATTTTTACAGCTCTTGTATATACATATAAGAGATGAGTGAAATGGGGGAGAAGCATGCAGTTTTATTATGGCAATCAAATGCCGTTACGTGTTCTTGATGAAGCTGAATTTTGGAAACATCAAGAAGAGGAACATACGGTAGTGATAAGGGAGCTTGTCAAAGATTTAGAGCAGCAATACGTCGAGAGATTGAAAGAATGGGAAATAGCCTTTGCTCAGACACATCAGCAAGTAGTTAGATATATAGAAACTGTCAATCGCTCACAAGGACAAGTTTCCCAAGCATTTTTTCAAGATATTTTGCAGCTTACTTCTTTTTGTCTCCAACAGAGTGAACAATTTATTCAATTTTGTCGTATGCTTATTTAAGACAGTAAACCGATCAGCACCAATCCAACAGCCAAAGTTGTATTAAATCATATTATTGTAGAATCAGAATATTTTATCGGCATCGCACAAACCATTTTATATCAACAATCACTTTAAACATCCATTTCCTTCGATCAAGGTCTTTATCAGATCTTGATCTTTTGTTATGATCATACTAATTTTTAAAAAAGTGTTAGGATTCCAAAGTAATAGAAAATGGGGGAGAAAAAATGGAGCTAAAAAATATAAAAGATACAAAACAACTTAATGAAGAACTAGACGGGCTATCCGAGCTTTTGAAAACGGTCGTTGACGAAGGTGCATCACTAGGATTTTTACCTCCTCTAGCGCAAGAACAAGCACTAACATATTGGCAAACAGTCATAGCACCAGACGTCATTTTGTTTATTGCCAAAATCAATCAAACAGTGGCAGGCAGTATTCAATTGCATTTAATGACAAAGCCGAATGGACGTCATCGAGCTGAAATTTGCAAATTAATGACGCATCCAGACTTTAGACGTCACGGCATTGGGCGCGCTCTGATGCAAATAGCGGAAGAAAGAGCAAAGCAAGAAAACAGGTCTTTAATAGTATTAGATACAAGGGAAGGCGATCCTTCTAATCAATTGTACAAATCCTTAGACTATCAAGAAGTTGGTAAAATACCCGCCTATACTATTTCTTCAAAGGGTGAATTAGAGACAACAGTTATTTATTATAAATTGATTTAGCAATACAAAAAAATCCCAGTATTAAACTGGGAAATTAATGATTCATATCCTTCAGACCAGGGCTGTGTTCATTTGGCATCTCTGGCATGAGTGGTACAGGGAACCCTTCAGGCGGGGGAGTTACATTAAGTTCTCCGCCATTTCTACTTGGCGTTTGTCCTTGGAAGATTTCACCGATACGTGTTGGATCTAATCTGAAGTTAAATTGGGCATTATGATAGCCCATTTCGACGAATTTCCTACATTCGGGATATTTGTTGATATCATAATTCGGCACTGGGAACAGTTTTCCCCAATCAACTCCTAACGTTTCTAATGCTTTGGCAAATGCGTTTTGATGGGCATTATCTCGAACGATTAGAAATGCAAGGGTTTCCCTAAATGTTTGATTTGAACTCATCTCATAAATACGTGTTTTTTGGAGTACACCTGTAGACTCAAGCACTAAATTATCTAATAAATCCGCAATCAAATTTCCATGCGCATACACCCAAGAACCATTCCATGGATTACCTGCAGCATCTACAGGTAAAGAGGATTGCGCCCCCACAATATAATGATGAGGATTAGCATGTCTAACAGCTTCATCCAAAGGGGCTTGGTCGGCTCCGTTACTACCAGGAGCAGAAGATTCACCTGAATCGTTTAGCAATTGGTTTATTGTATTTTGTACGAGCTCGACGTGGGCAATTTCTTCTAGGAAAACGCCACGAAGTAAATCACGATATTGTGTTTCTTTCCCTCTAAAATTAGAGCTTTGGAAAAAATATTGCATCATGGTTCTCATTTCACCATAATGACCACCTAGTATTTCTTGCATAACACGTGCTGCTTGTGGATCCGGTTTGTCAGGCTTAATAATGTTAATTAATTCTTCTTTATAGTAATACATTTGCATTCCTCGATTCGGGGAAATTCACTTTACTTTTCAGGATAATTGACATGTAATGGCGGTGGTACAAGCCATCCTTTATTTTTGTTTAAACGTAAAAGCTTAGCACCAAGTTGAGCTTTAGCCATGTGGAATTGTCCATACATTAATGCGACATCCTCACGAGTAGACGTACCCATTGCTTGACTACATGCCACTAATCCAGCAGCAACATCAGCAGTAAGAGCTGCACTAATTTCAGGATCGTTAAACTTTGCACCTGGAGGAATATCTTCCAATCTTGCGACAGGTCTTTCAGGTGAAGCTGGTGGTAGAGCTATTCCATTCGTTTTTAGAATTTTTTCTAATTGTTTTACTTCTTCTCTACACGTTTCGATCAAATCTTCAATTATTTTTTTAAGATCTTCATCACCAGCATGATTATAGAACGTTTGATAGCCAGAAATCATACCATAATCTGCAATTAAACTTGACCAAACACTAAATACTTCACCATAATGCAATGGTTCATCTTTTGGATTTCCACCAAGAATACCCATATTCTACACTTCCTTTTCTGGTTTTCACCTTTTTTTCAAACAAAGATAGTATGGATGAATAAAGAATAAACATTCCTTTTAATCAAAAGAATTTAAAGACCTAGCATGATTTTTTGCACTTACGTATAAAAGAAGCCACAGAGAATAAATCTCTGCAGCTCTTTAAGTAGTGAGACACTACGCACTTTTATTGTGGTTGTATATTGTGGTTTTATACATGTGTATCATAATTTAAGCATGATAGTATAAATCACCGCAATAAGGACAATTTATACCTTATTGGAGGTGAGAGTTATGGCGAAAGAAAAGAAAAAGAATGAATTAGAGCAAGAAGAAGTAGCAATGGAATTTAATATTGAAGAACTAGAAGTGAAAGAACAAAAAGAACAAAAGAAAGAACAACAACAATTTAATAAAGAAAAAAAGTAAAACATTAAAAAATATCACAATCAATCAGTTGTGGTATTTTTTTCATTATAAGAAGGTGTATCCTAGTTATTTTAGCGATACATCTTTTTTTGTTTATTTAAGCCGATGAAAATAATTGGAATATTGTGTTAATATATACTTGAATAGCGTGTAGAAGGGGAGGAAGTAGATGAGTGAAAAGCAATTATTTGAACAAATGAAAATGTGGCGTAATTGGACTGTTGAATTTCTACGTACAATTCCCGAGGATAT
>NZ_DAMDAY010000153.1:0-8963 GCF_032093475.1 Lysinibacillus sp.
TTTCGATTCAAGTTTTTTCTTTCTTTCGAAAAAATATTTACGATCGTACGAATCATACCCAATTTATAGTAGACTATCAATTTACTGCTATAATAACATTAGCTTGATAAAGAGAAGGAGTGAACGCATGAAGCGGAAGCCTATTTATGTTGAAGTCGAAATCCAAGCTTCTATAGAGGATGCGTGGACCTATACGCAAAACCCGACATTGCATGAACAGTGGGATTTACGTTTTACCTCGATTACATATATACCTAAAAAAGCCCCAGAGGAACCACAGCGTTTTACCTATGTAACGAAGCTTATGCCAGGCTTACAAGTAAGTGGCTGGGGAGAAAGTAAAGGGGAGCATCAGAAGGAAAATGGCACGAAAACATCCTCCCTCCATTTTGGAACACCACAAAAAATTTCACCTATCGCAGAGGGGAAAGGCTTTTGGCAGTATATTCCGAATGATTGTGGGCTAACGTTTTTAACGCAGTATGATTATGTGACGCGCTATGGCAAGCTTGGCGTCTTCACAGATCTATTTTTTCGACCATTAATAGGATGGGCTACTGCTCTTAGCTTTGATGTTTTAAAAAGATGGCTAGAAACAGGAGAAAATGCTACTGCTCAGTATAGACGATTTTTTTTAACAATGCTGATGAGCGTTCTTTTTAGTTTTATATGGATTTATCACGGACTTGTACCAAAAATTTTAGCTGTACATCCTCAGGAAATTATGATGACGGCTCCCTTTTTGAAAAGTGCAGAGCAAATGATCGTGTGGATAGGCGTAGCTGAAATCCTCTTAGGTCTGTGTTGGCTTTATCCACGAGGAAAGCGTCGATTATTTGGCTTACAAATCATCTTTTTTCCGATATTGACGCTAACTGCCATCGTTGCCGATCCAACAAGTATTATAGCACCATTCAATCCAGTAACCTTTAATCTCTCCTTATGGATATTGTCGATTATTGGATTTGTCTTAAGTAAGAATTTGCCGAGTGCAAAAAACTGTAAGAGAAAGCGAGGGTGATAGGTATGACCATTTATCAGACTTTATTAGGAGATGATTTTGCTAGACTTCATCCGATGCTACAGCAACGCTATGCATTACAAGTAAATGAGCCATTTTTTGCACAGGGCATAATGTACCAAATAAAATCAGGTGCCAAATGGCTGCGTCCATTTTATACCGTAGCAGCGAACACTCGATTTTTGTTTCCAGAGTCAGGGGAGCAAATACCATTCACCATCGCCAATACCTGTCATGCTTTGCCAAATGGCGAATTAGAAGTGTTGTGGGAGCGCACCTTTTATTTTCCACATAAAACAAGACATTTTGATGCAAGGATGACCATTGATCCTACTAGAACAATCGTTAGGGATTATTTAGGTAAGCCTGCCCTTTTTTATTCAGACTTGCACTTTGCCGTGACGAAAGAGGGAACGTTAGTTATTCGCTCAGGCAAGCAGCGCTTTGTTCTATCCAAACTCGAATGTCCGATACCGCAACTACTAGAAGGTCGCGTCATTGTGGAGGAGGGCTATGATGAATCGAAAAATGTCTTTACCATTCATGTTTCGATCCATAATCCATTAATAGGGAGGCTCATGATGTATGCTGGTGAATTTACGCAACAATCAATGTAACCTTATTTTATTACTTGGGATTGCCCTAACGGCGATTTGCTTGTCGTTTGGTGAGCAACCACATTATTCATGGTTATTGACAGTGGCCCAGCTTATTTTTGTACCTGCAATGGTCATGATGGTCGTTGACTTTCAATCTGTAGGGAAGATTATCATCGTCGGGATGATGCTAGTCGTCACGCTGTTACATTTTTGGACAGATGGTCTATATGCTATCGCGCTGGCCTTTTTATATTTACTGTATACCTTTTATATTGCGATAAAGGGCGTGAAACGGTTCTTGCAACGAGGGTTCACCAATTGTGCTGAGTTTTCAATTGATATGGGGCTAATATATCTTGCTCTAGGTGGCTTCTGGTTTTTTGCCTTTACGGCAAATATAAATACCGGCTTTTCATCCTTAATAACATGGTTAACAGCCATCCATTTTCATTATTCAGCCTGTTTATTACCCCTTTCTGTCGGACTTTTTGGACGCTTACATGATAGTAGCTGGTATCGTGTCATTGTGTTTATTTTGCTGGCTGGTCCGCTCCTTGTGGCGATTGGCATTACCTTTTCAATCATCATTGAAATTATAGCCGTAGTCCTTTATATCCTTGCCATCTATGGTTTGTTTGTCCTGACGTTCAAAACAAAGCTGCTGCTAGGACAAGGTATATTGCTACGGATTTCTTACGGGGCGCTGTGTCTAACGATTATAGGTTCCTGTTTGTATGTTTACAGCCGTTTAAGCGGGACTTATTATGTCGGAATACCAGAGATGCTACGCTTTCACGGTGTCATGAATGGTCTTTTCTTTGGGGGAATAGGGGTAGTCGCATGGGCAATCGCTGTGCCAGCAACAAATCAGCGCACCTTCAATTTTCCGGTGAGCCAAATTCGCGGCAAACTTCGTCATGAACATCAACCACACCCCGGCTTGGTTGATGCTCTACAAGATTTTGTAGATACAACGAAGCTACACCCGGTCATTTCTGATTTCTATGAGCAAACGACTAGCTATCGTTTGTTGGCAACTGTCCAGTGGAAAACATGGTTTAAGCCTTTTGCCTTTCTTTATCAAGGTATGAGTCGTTTGCTACAACAACTCAATTTGCCTTTTTCCAATCAACAAATAGAGATGACGGGAAGAATTGTTAAGGTCGATGAAGAACAAGATAGCCGTCAATCTCCGCGTGCATGGATTCGGACAATCAAGCAGCAAACTGTTTTTGTCGCGATTTATTCGAGGCACACAAGTAATCAAATAACCTATATGAATATAGCGTTACCACTACCATTTTCAACAATGGTCGGCATCCTGTATGCCTACGAAGAACAAGGTCAGCTACACCTAACAAGTCAACAGGGAGAAGATGCGGGGATTTATTTGGCGATAGGGAACTATGTGATGAAGCTACCATTACAGGAGCATTTTCGAATTGCTGCAGTAAATGATCAGACACTTACAGCAGTACATAAGATGACACTATTTGGTATACCTTTTTTACATATTGACTACCATATCCAAAAAAATCAGCAGACTAGGCAGGGGATTTCCGGTTACAAAGAGAAGGTCCTTATAGGAACATATCAAAAGGAGTGATTGGGTGCGTTTAACGAAAGGTATTTCAGGCTTTGATGCAGAGCATTTAATCGAGCAGGATATGCGCATGTTTCAGTCAATGGTGTATCATTTAGCTACGAGTGAAAAACAGGTGAAGGTATCGGAATTTATTGATCAACCGCACTTAGTTTATATGCAGGCAGTTGTAGAAATAGATAGGGAGATGCTGACAATTCTTCATCATCGCTTCATGCCGTATATTGCCTTTGCAATGCATGATGAGGAGCTTAGCTTTACTTTTCTTTCAAAGGCCGGGCTACACAAATATTTTCCCATGCGCAAATGCTTGGAAGCGGCTACCCTCAATACATTACTTTCAAAGGATCAAGCATTGCATCACTTATCTGCTACCGAATGGAAATACATTTCTTATTTCAATAGCCAAACGATTGGAGACGTTATGTTTAATGCTTGGGATTAATGCAGTACACCAGAGATAAGAAAAAAGTAGCTATAAAAAACATGATATTGACGAAGTTATATCTGGATATCTAGTAAAAATTCCTAAAGACACCAATCTTTTTTATTAAGTGGTAAATTACTACTTATGGAATAGATTTGGAAAATAAGGAGTTTTTGCAGATGAAGTTCAAAACAATCAGTAGACGCATTGTTTTTTCCTTTAGTGTGGTAATCGCCATCATGATCGGCTACATTGTGTACAATTACTATGCCATCACACAAAGCAACAATGCGACAGAACAAATCGTTCAAAATGAATTACAATTATTAATGATCGACTACGAGCAAGCACAAACCATCGATTTAAGAATAGCTGCGGCAAGAGGCTATGTATTGTCTGGTAATGAAAAATATAAAACGATTTTCCATGACAATGTAGCACGAGAAGCTAAAAATGAGGAAAAACGATTAGCCTTAACAACCACCGGCGATTTCGGTAAGTTTATGGAGATGGCCAAAGAGTGGAATCGTTATATTGAACAAGAAGTATTTGCCATATATGACCAAGGGAATACCGAACTCGCCATTGAAAACTTAACGAAAATGGATGAGACAGCAACGACTATTCGTGAGGGCTATGAAGGCTTAGCAGAGCAACGGAAGCAAGCCATTAATGAGGTAAGCACCGATATCGTTTCCGCTGGTGAAAATGAACAACTAATCGCTATTATCGTAGGTATTGTTATTGTCCTTCTAGCAGTGATGATTGAACTCTTAAGTGCTCGTGGTATTTCGAGACCCATTATTACATTAACCGAGCGTATGCGACGAATAACAAATGGAGATTTGAGTCACCCTCCTTTAACAATTCAATCAAAGGATGAGGTTGGACAGCTAATGGAAGCAACGAATACGATGTCTGATATTTTGAGTCGTCTATTGAAGCATATTCAAACGGTCTCCCATGATGTGGCTGCACATAGTGAGGAGCTATTGCAATCAACGTCAGAGGTAAAGACAGGCACAGAACAAATTGTTGATACTGTTACAGAAATTGCGAGTGGTACAGAGCTACAGGCAAGTAATGCTTCAGATGTCGCTTCCTCCATGAACGATTTTATTGGCAAAGTATCAACTGTTCATGCCAGCAGTAAAGCCGTTCAACAGTATTCACAGAACGTTAAAACTTTATCAACAGAAGGTAGAGACTTAATGTCGACTTCCACAAAGCAAATGGAAGAAATCCAACATATGGTGAAGGGTGCGGTAAAACAAGTAGAAGGTTTAAGTAATCAAGCACAAGAAATCTCTCAACTTGTAGCAATCATTCAAAATATTGCAGCCCAAACGAATTTACTAGCACTGAATGCAGCGATTGAGGCGGCCAGAGCTGGGGAGCATGGCAAAGGCTTTGCTGTGGTGGCCGATGAGGTTCGAAAATTGGCCGAGCAGGTAGCTTTTTCAGTAGATGATATTACAGCTATTGTAAGAAAAATTCAGGAAGAATCACATACAGTAACTTTCTCGCTAGAGCAAGGCTATGAGGAAGTTGAAAAAGGGGCAACGCAAATTGCTAAAACGAATACCACATTTTCTCGAATTGCAGACGCAATCGATGCTATTGCGTTAAACATTGATGACATGTCATCTAGCTTAGAAGAGGTTGTTCACAATACTGCCACGATTAATAAATCGGTGGATGAAATTGCTGCCGTCTCCGAACAATCAGCAGCAGGTATTCAGGAAACATCGGCTACAATTGAACAAACCGCAAGCTCCATGGACGAAATTAAACTTAGTGCAGAGCATTTAGCGGAAATGGCCGAACAATTAAATGCCCTGATTCGTCAATTTAAGCTATAAAAATTAACGTTGAATTTCAAACTTCCATCACATTTCATCTGTATACTATGGAATTGGAAGGTGGAATCATATTGAGAAAATATTTACTTTTATTACTCATGAGTACTTTATTCATGGCACCTGTTGCCTACGCCCATACGATGGATAAAAGTACACTATTTACAGACGTGCCTGAAACAGCAGAAAATATTCAGGACATTATGGTATTACATAGTATTGGGCTACTTGGGTACAATGGCAAAGATATGGCCTTAAATCCAACAGACGACTTATCACGCAAGGATTTTGCAGGCTGGGTAGGTGGCTTCTTTGGATTAGAGGGAGCAACAGTGGATGAGCTGGCACAAGCAGCACAACAAGAGGATTACGTGTCTTCGTTAGAAGGAGACATTACGTACAAGGAAATCAATACAGCACTTTTTCATCATAAATTAGAGCTAGCAAATCCTGATGCAACGATGACGAAAGATGAGTACATTGCGTTTTTAACAGAGCATCTTACATTTGACATGGGTGGGCATACGCTCATTCAAATGGGCGGCTTTGCAGAAGGTCCAACTGGTACCATTGAAGATGTCGTAACAGGGGACGAAACTGGGATCACGATTGACGGTAAAACATATATGCTGTCAGGACATCCTCGTATCTATGCTGATTCAACAGATGCCAAAAGCTGGGTAGGTCAGCAACTTGAACGCTCTATCTTTACAACAGCTGGCGATCACCAACATGGTCACGACGCTGGACAGGAGGAAGGGCATGGTGAGCATGCGGATGGTCACGGAGACAGCCAAGAGCACGAAGCAGCCCCAACCAATACAGCCACACTTCAATATGTGCAAATCAGCTCCTCACAAGTAGCAAATGAAGACGCAAAAGAAGTAAAGTCAGCAGACGCAACACCAAGGGAACAACAAACTGCTACAGATGACACAACATCCAACGCAAGCACGATGTGGATGGTTGCGATCCTAGTAGTCATAGCAGCCATTTTTGCCTTTGTTTTTGTAAAGCGAAAAAAATAAAATAATTTCATGCAACCAGCAATGATCTGAAAAAGGATCATTGTTGGTTTTTTTATAGAGACCTTCTAAACACCCATTCATAAAATCTTCAAACATTTCACTGTAAACTCATGTATATTCCAGCAATTTTACTCAAAATTGAATAACCTTAAGCCTGTTCGGTATATAAATAGGGTACGATCATTTTTTTGTTGAGGAGTGTGTAAATGGCAGTACTTGTGGTGAAGCGGAGTATTATGCATCGTTATCAAAGTATCGGGCAGGCCATTGAAGAGGCTGCGCCGGGGGATATGATTGAAATACGGGATGGTATTTATGAGGAGAGCTTGGATATTGGCAAGCGCCTGACGTTATATGGGGTTGGCAATGTGACGATCAAGGGTGGCGTGTTTATTCGCTATCAAACCCATGTGGATATGCGAAATTTAAGGTTTCGACAAGGCCAGGGGCTGTATGTGAAGGGTGATGTACAGCTAGAAAACTGTATTATTGAGGAGCAGTTAATTCGGACACAGATTATGGTGAGCTATGGTAGTTTATTGATGAAAAATTGTGCTGTTCTTGCTACACCGCTTAATCATTTCGGTTTGCGTGTAGCGAATGGTTCAAGTGTTATTCTTGTTGACACGACCTTTGAGCATCATGTGAAGGCACAGGTGATTGCGCAAAACTGTGAGCTTACCTTGGCTAATTGTATGTTGCTAGAAGGGAAGAAGCATGGAATTTTTGCGATTCGACATGTCAAGATGACGTTGGAGGATTGTGAAATTCATGGGCATGAAAAGGCACAACTGATTGCAGCGTCTAGTGAGATTTCGATGACCAATTGCCTCGTTCATCAGGGGCAGGGGGTAGGTGTTCAACTATTTGATAGCACGACTTTTAGGATGGATGGCTGTGAAATTAAGGAACACCTCGACTCGAACATGGTCGTACACCGCAGTGAGTTAATGGTATCTGATTCAATATTTTCAGACGGTCAAGGTCATGGGGTTTTTCTTGGCGAGAAGACGGAAGCTAAGTTTTATGATTGCCAATTTTCTAGACATGTGAAGGCACAGGTTTTCATCGAAAATAGCAAGGTGGAGCTTCGCAAATGTCAGGTGAGAAATGGCATGGCTGTTGGTGTCACAATTGTGGACGAAGCGGATGTTTCGATGGTTGAATGTCAAATTCAAAACCATCAGCAATTTCATATTATTGTCGATGCCAGTGGACTTCAGCTCCAGCAATCCACTATTCAATTTGGCCAATCGGGTGGCATCTATGGTAATGACCATGCCAAAATTATGATGCAGCATACCATCATTCGAGAGCTGACAAGTCACCATGTCTACATTAATAATGCTCGTTTGTTTACACAGCATTGCACGTTTGAACAAATGATAGGAAATGGGATTACTTGCATTGATGCTATTTTCGAAGTAGCAAACAGCTATTTTAAAGATGGTCAAGAAAGTCCCTATGCTATGATTTGGTCGGATCAATCGATGGGGCGTATTGAACATTGTACGGTGGATGGGGCAGCTCGTCCGTTTTTAGCCTTGTCCAATAAATCATTAATGGAGATGTGCCATACAGATATTAGTACCGTTAAAGCACCAGCTGTAGTACAGGAGAATAGTCAATTATTTATTCAAGGGCATGTGCATTGCGCGTCATGGCAGAAGGATACAGCATCCAAGGTCACTCGTATTGAGAGCATGTCGTTAAATGGGGAGATGAAAGAAATACTGAAACATGATATTAAGAAAATAATTTAAAAGCCGATTATACACATAAGATAAGTAGTTTCAATTTTGAAATTACTTTTTTTATGCATAAATGAGTATAAGTTTCATTCTCGCAAAAAGTGGGTATAGGAATATGTTTGCGTAATTATATCTCCTTTTAAATTTACTAAATAGTGCTAAGATTCGACAAAATGACAGTTTGTTTTTATAATGGTATAGATGTCTTTACAGCAGTTAAGGCAATCTTTTGAAATATCATCCGAAAAATGCTACAGTCCCGTATGTAAGTTATGAATAAAATAATAAAATTTATATTTAATGTAAAAAAATTATTAAGTAATAATGGAGAATAGATTGATTATTTTCCCTGGATTAGCCTATAATTAGTAAAAATGGTTCATAGGTTTAGATAATAATACGTTAATTGCGAAATGTGTGTCATGATTTTACAATAATAAATTGAGAGAGATATTGGGGTGAGATGAGATGTTTGGGCTGACAAAAGAAGAAATTATGTTACTGTTAGAGGAGATTGAATTAGCAGAAAAGCAAAAAAATGTGATTGCTGATATCTTACATCTAAACAATATGCGAATCGAACAACAACTGGTATTAATGATTCAATTAATTATAGAAGAGCGCGAACGAACTATTTCCAACAATACATATCTAAATTAAATAATGTGTAAAAAA
>NZ_DAMDAY010000154.1:0-8170 GCF_032093475.1 Lysinibacillus sp.
GGTGTATATGTGGACTGTACGCTAGGCGGTGCAGGACACAGTGAATATTTAGTACAACAATTATCAGATAAAGGCCGTTTAATTTGCTTTGACCAGGATATGACGGCTATTGAAAATGCGAAGGTTCGATTAGCGCCCTATATTGAGCGTGTGACATTTATTCATTCGAATTTCCGTTATTTAAAAGAGGAGCTATTGGCTCATGGTATCGATCAAGTTGACGGTATTTTATATGACTTAGGCGTATCTTCTCCACAATTAGATACACCTGAGCGAGGCTTTAGCTATCACCATGATGCACCACTCGATATGCGTATGGACCAAACGGCAACACTTACAGCATTTGATGTTGTCAATCAATGGGCATACGAAGATCTCGTACGGATATTTTTCCGATATGGGGAAGAAAAATTTTCGAAGCAAGTGGCTCGTAAAATTGAGGAGGCCCGTAAACTAGCACCGATTGAAACTACTGGTCAACTAGTCGAGCTGATTAAAGAGGGTATTCCAGCAGCGGCACGCCGAAAAGGTGGACATCCAGCAAAGCGCATTTTCCAAGCAATACGAATTGCTGTAAATGATGAGCTAGGCGCAGCAGAGGATTCATTAGTCGATGCGATTGATATGATTAACGTAGGGGGGCGCATTAGTGTCATTACGTTCCATTCATTGGAGGACCGCCTATGTAAGACAATCTTTAAGGAAGCGTCATCATTACCGGAATTACCACCAAATTTACCTGTAATTCCTGATGACATGAAACCTACTTTAAAGCTTATTACACGAAAGCCAATCATTCCTTCAGAAGAGGAATTGGCAGTAAATAATCGTGCGCGTTCAGCGAAGCTTAGAGTGGTGGAAAAAATTAACGACAAAGGGCGTGAGTAAATGGCAGCAGTTCGTGTAAGGCAACAGCACCAACATCAACAAGTGCAACAACCGATAACACCACCTAGTCCACAACCCACTATCATACGTCGTAAAAAAACGAACCAGAAGTTTGAAAAAACAATGCTACTAGTTTTAGTTGGCATTATCGCTGTATTAGGAGTGCTAGTATTAAATAACCAAGCAGCTATTCAAACAACAAGTATGGACATTCAAAAGATCGAATCAGAAGCAGAAGAGATTGCGAAACAGAATGTTGACTTAACGGTTCGTGTAAGTGAACTTTCTACATACGAAAATATCTGGAAAAAAGCAAAAGAACTCGGTTTAACTCAAAATGAGAAAAATGTAAAGGTAGTGCCGGGAGAATGAAAAAAAAGAGATTTCGATTCCAATGGGGAGCCTTTCTATTATTAATTTTTTATGGAGGGCTCTTTTTTGTATTATTCACAAGAATGGTAACAATTCAAGCGACAGGAGAAGTAGAAGGACAAGAGCTTGCAGCGAGAGCAGCAGCAAAGTATGGTAAGGAAAGTGTTATTACAGCAAATCGTGGGAAAATTTATGATCAAAGTGGTCAAGTAATTGCGGAAGATACGTTAAGCTATCGCTTGGTTGCTATCGTAAATGAAGCGGCAACCACAGACCCAAAGAAACCAAGACATGTTGTTGATGCTGAAAAAACAGCAAAGGTTTTAGCTAAATATATTCCAGCAATGAAAGAGGAAGAGGTTGTTAAGAAACTAAACAATCGCTATCGAAGTGATGGAAAACCTTTATATCAAGTGGAGTTTGGAAGCGCAGGCCGCGGCATTAGTCACGAGGTTATGAGTAAAATAAAGAAAGAAAAACTACCGGGAATTCTATTTGTTAGTGACCTAAAACGTTATTATCCAAATGGAGTGTTTGCCTCACATTTAATAGGCTATGCACTGAAAAAGGATAATAAAGATGGCACGGTGACAACAAAGGGAGAAATGGGACTAGAATATACTTACGATAAAGAACTAACTGGCGTTAATGGCAAGGTTGAATATGAGACGGATGCTTTCCGTTACTTACTACCAAATAGCGAGAAAATGATTACGCCAGCTAAAAATGGGGATGACATCTATTTAACACTCGATAAAACGATCCAAAGCTTTTTAGAAGAGGCGATGACGAAGGTTGAACAGGAGTATAATCCTGAGTCCATGACCGCAGTCGTAGCAGATCCCAAAACTGGGAAAATTTTAGCGATGTCACAGCGTCCCACATTTAATCCAGAAACACGTGAAAGTCAAAATATGAAGTGGCTAAACGAGGTAATTGAAGAAACGATGGAACCTGGTTCCACTATGAAAATATTCACGCTTGCTTCAGCTATTGATACAAATACATGGGCACCGAATGCAAAATACCAATCGGGTTCTTATACAGTATACGACCGAACAATTCGAGATCATAATCAAGTTGGATGGGGAGAAATTGATTACTTACAAGGATTCCAGCGTTCATCGAATACGGCCATGGCCAATTTATTAAAATTAATTGGCGATGATGTTTTCATTGAATATTTAGATCGCTTTGGCTTCGGTCATAAAACAGGGATTGATTTGCCAAACGAAGCAACGGGGACAATTTTATCTAAATATCCAATTCAACGCGTAACAACAACGTACGGACAAGGTTCAACAGTCACGCCAATTCAGCTTATTCAAGCAATGACTGCTATTGCAAATGATGGAAAGATGATGCAGCCGTATGTTATCGACCGTATCGTAGATTCTTCAACAGGAAAGGTTATTCAAAATCATGAACCTGTTGAAAAAGGACAACCGATTAAAGCTGATACGGCAAAACAAGTACGAGAAATTCTTGCCTCCACATTAACTTCAGAATACGGTACGGCAAAAGATTTTATACTAGAGGATTACGAAGTTGCTGGGAAGACAGGGACAGCGCAAATTCCCCGAGCAGATGGCTCTTATTCATGGGGTGCTAACCAATTCCTATATTCATTTTTAGGAATGGCTCCTGTTGATGATCCACAGTTAATCATGTACGTTTCAGTGAAAAAACCTAAGTTAAACAATGAGCTTGGCTCAGTACCAGTGTCTAAAGTCTTTAATCCAGTTATGTTAAATAGCTTAAAGCACCTTAACATCAATCCAGATGATATTCAGCATGTGGATAAAGTTGGTATCCAAGATTATACTGGCCAAAGTGCTGAAGCACTTGAAGTAGAGTTAGCGAATGATGGATTACAACCAATCGTTGTGGGTGATGGTGGTAAAGTTATAGATCAATATCCAAAAGATACAAAGAAACTTGTAAAAGGTAGTTTTGTATTTTTAAAGACGGATGGTGATATAACATTGCCAGACTTCACGAATTGGTCCTTACGAAATTTACTTGTTTTTAAATCCATGACAGGGCTAGAGATGGAGATTTTCGGTGAAGGTTTTGTAGCAAGTCAAAGCGTATCAGCTGGAACTGTCATCACAGATAGTTCGCCGATCGTTGTGAAGCTTAAAACACCTGCAGAAAGCTTCGTTCAAGACGTTGAAGCTGCCTCCGAGGGTGAAGTTGAAGAAGTAGATGATGAATAACATTGAATAGAAGTCCACTTTATTTCATACGTTGTAAAAAACAAGGTGTGATGTCGAATGAAGTGGATTTCTATCCATTCTAAAAAGCGTTTACGTGTTTTATATGTGTTGTTTATGTGTGTAGCAGTGGCGATTGTGATTAGGTTGTTCTTTTTGCAAGTTTTAGATCAAAAAGAACTGACAACCAAGGCAGAGGAGAATTGGGATCGAGAAATTCCATTTGCAAATGAACGAGGACACATTACAGACCGAGATGGCGAAAGTATTGTAACGAATAAGTTAGCGCCAACATTATATTTCATGCCTTCACAAAGTAAAGATATTGAAGGAGCTGCCGAAAAAATTGCGCAAGTTTTAGAAGTAGATAAAGAGAAGTTATTAGAAAAAATGCAGAAAAAAGCGTACTTAGTGAAGTTAGCGCCTGAAGGTAAAAATATACCATATGAAAAAGCGGTAGAATTACAGGGGATGCAGATAGAAGGATTGTATAGTGGTGTTGACTATTCTAGGGATTATCCTTATGGTACACTATTATCTCGATTTTTAGGCTTTACTGGCTATGATGCACAAGGCTTAGCAGGAATTGAATATGAATATGATAAGTTTTTGCAGGCAAATTCTTCTGCTATCCGTCTATTTACAGATGCAAAAGGGAATAATTTACCGAATGTTTCAAGTGCCTGGAAAGCAGGCGAGGATGGCGCAACGATTGAGTTAACAATTGATGTCGATGTCCAACAGGTCGTTGAGCGTGAATTGTCACAAGCTATGAAGCGCTATGAAGCTGACCAAGCATTAGCTATTGCTATGAATCCAAATAATGGTGAAATTTTGGCATTAGCCTCCTATCCAACTTTTCATCCAGCCGAATATCAATTAGTAGAGCCAGCCATTTATAATCGGAATTTACCTGTATGGATGACATACGAACCAGGTTCAACGTTTAAAATTATTACCCTTAGTGCTG
Organism: Lysinibacillus sp.; assembly: GCF_032093475.1. Classification (NCBI taxonomy): domain Bacteria; kingdom Bacillati; phylum Bacillota; class Bacilli; order Caryophanales; family Bacillaceae; genus Lysinibacillus; species Lysinibacillus sp. The sequence continues at coordinate 4,447 of NZ_DAMDAY010000154.1, forward strand.
CATTGGAAGAAAATCTAGTTGATTTAGAGAATGAAACTTTTTATGATCCAGGTTATACGATGGTGGCTGGAGCAAGGCTTCGATGCTGGAAACGTGAAGGGCATGGGCATGAAACGTTTTTAGAGGTCGTTGAAAACTCCTGTAACCCCGGCTTTATAGAATTAGGACAGCGCCTAGGTAATGAGCGGTTGTTGCAGTATATTAAAGATTTTGGCTTTGGTCAAAAGACAGGTTCTAATATTGCAGGTGAAGCATCAGGTATTTTATTTTCGAAGGAAGCCTTTGGACCTGTTGAGCAAGCCACAACCTCATTTGGCCAAGGGGTAGCCGTAACACCTATCCAACAGGTTCAAGCGGTAGCCGCGGCGATAAATGGAGGTAAGCTCTTTACGCCATATGTTGTAAAGAAGGTATTTAATCCGAATTCAGGGGAAGTTATTCAAGAGACGGAACCAGTTGTAAAAAAACAAGTAATCCGTGAGGAAACCTCTGCCAAAGTTCGAGGTGCTTTAGAATCGGTAGTCGCGAACGGCTCAGGTCGACAAGCCTTTCGAGATGGATTACGAATTGGCGGTAAAACAGGAACGGCACAAAAGGTTGAAAACGGCCGTTATAAAAGTGGAGAATATATCGTATCTTTTATTGGTTTTGCACCAGCGGACAATCCGCAAATTGTTGTCTATGTGGCTGTTGATAATCCGAAAAAGACCACACAATTTGGTGGGGTTGTAGCAGCACCTATTGTTGGGCAAATTATTGAGGATGTTGCACCATTTGTAGGTATTGAAAAATCGAAGGAACAGCTTGAAAAAGATTATCGTTATGGTGATCCAATTACTGTGAAGGTACCGAATTTTATCGGTCAAACAAAGGATGATATTGCCAAGCAATTTTATCCATTCCGTATAGAATGGCATGGCGAAGGGACTAAAATTGGTAACCAATTACCTGAGGTGGATAGTGTTATCAAACAAGACGGTACCATCCATTTATATTTGGAGAACTAATATAACTTTACCTTTAAAAAATGGGAAAGAACCACTATTATTATGAAGGGTAGTAATAAATAAATGAAAGTTTATGCTTTTTTCTTAAAGAAGAAAGTGAAACAAGATTTAAAGGAGATTTTTCAATGAAACTCGCAACAACACTTACCATTTTAGCTCTTGCTTTTATAGTAACAGTTATCCTGGCACCAATTAGTATTCCACTTCTTCGTCGTCTCAAGTTTGGGCAAAGTATTCGTGAAGAGGGACCAAAATCACATATGAAAAAAGCTGGTACACCAACAATGGGTGGAATTATTTTCTTGCTTTCTATCCTCCTGACAACTGTTGGTGTAGGTAGCTTTTTAGATTTATTAACAACACAAACCGTAGTACTATTATTAGTCTTAGCAGGGTTTGGCTTAATAGGTTTATTGGATGATGGTTTAAAGGTTGTATTTAAAAGAAATTTAGGGTTAACCTCTCTACAAAAGTTAATTGGTCAAATTGTCATTGCTATTCTAGCTTATTTCCTACTCCATGTAGGATCGTTTGATACTACGCTTGCCATTCCATTTACAGAGTGGACAATTGATCTTGGTGTATTCTATGTGGCCTTTTTAATATTCTGGTTAGTAGGCTTCTCCAATGCGGTGAATTTAACAGATGGATTAGACGGATTAGTGGCAGGTACTGCTTCAATTGCCTTTGCGGCGTTTGGTGTAATTGCACTATTCCAAAGCCAAGCAGATATCGCTCTCTTTACATTTGCTGTAACAGGTGCTTTATTAGGGTTTTTACTATTTAACGCGAATCCAGCAAAGGTATTTATGGGGGATACAGGGTCATTAGCATTAGGTGGGGCCTTAGCTATGGTATCTGTATTAGTAAAAGAAGAGTTCTTACTTTTGCTTGTCGGCTTAGTGTTTGTAATCGAAACATTATCCGTTATTTTACAGGTAGGTAGCTTTAAACTTCGTAAAAAGCGTATTTTTAAAATGAGCCCTATCCATCATCATTTTGAATTATCAGGTTGGTCAGAATGGAAAGTAGTGCTTGTTTTCTGGTCAACTGCCCTAGCAGTAGCATTGATTGCAGTCTTATCGGAGGCGTTCTAATGAAAAACTATACAGATTTACAACATAAAAAAGTACTTGTGTTAGGTCTAGCAAAAAGTGGTGTGGCCGCTGCTGAAATTTTACATGAGCTTGGCGCCTTTGTAACAGTCAATGATTCCAAACCCTTTGATGAAAGTCCAGATGCACAAGGATTACTACAAAAGGGAATAACAGTGATTTGTGGTCGCCATCCTGAAGATTTACTTGATGAAGGCTTTGAATTAGTAGTCAAAAATCCAGGGATTCCTTATAGCAATCGCATTGTGGCAGATGCTATAAGTCGTGACATTCCTGTTTGGACTGAGATTGAGCTTGCCTATTTAATTAGTGAGGCACCATTCATTGGTATTACAGGCTCAAATGGCAAAACAACGACGACAACTTTAATATTCGACATGTTAAATAACGGCAACAAAAACCCATTGATTGCTGGAAATATCGGGACAGTTGCTTGTGGTGTTGCTAAAGAGGCTAATGAAGATGACATTATTGTAACGGAATTGTCTTCTTTCCAATTGATGGGGACAAAAACATTTAAGCCTAAAGTTGCTATTTTAACGAATCTTTATGATGCACATTTAGATTATCATGGAACATTTGACAAATATGCAGAAGCGAAGTTTGGTGTTACACGAAATCAAGATGATAGTGATTATTTTATTTATAATGCGGATCAACCGGTTGTCGTTGGATATGCTGCTCAATCAAATGCACAAAAAGTTCCATTCAGCTCAAAAGGACGTACGGCAGACGGCATCAGTGCAGATGAGACAACAATTTATTGGCAAGGTGAACCCTATATGGAGCGAGCAAACATCGCCTTGCCTGGTAAGCATAATTTAGAAAATATACTTGCCGCCGTTGCAGCTTGTATTCTGGTAGGCTGTGATAAAGAGAAGATGGAAGAAGTCTTAGCTACTTTTGGTGGGGTTAGACACCGGACACAATTCGTGCGTGAATGGAATGGTCGAAAGATTTACAATGACTCGAAGGCAACCAATTGTCTAGCAACAAAGAGTGCATTAGATGCTTTCCAAGCACCTATCATTTTACTTGCAGGTGGTTTAGATCGTGGACATTCCTTTGAAGAACTTCGACCTAGTATGAATCATGTAAAAGGTGTTGTTGCATTTGGAGAAACAGGCTTACGATTTGTAGAATTTGCAAAATCGTGTGGTGTTGAACATACAGTCATTGCTCAAAATGTAGAAGACGCTGTACATTATGCAGCTCCGATGTCAGCAGAAGGGGATATTATTTTATTATCTCCAGCTTGTGCAAGTTGGGATCAATATGACAGCTTTGAAATACGCGGAGATGTTTTTATTGATGCTGTAATGAAGCTGTAATGAGCCTGTAACTATTTTAGAATATACTTGACTTGGAAGGATGGCATTACTGAGAGGGAAAGAAAGCTACTTATTGCTCGTCACAACTTTGATGCTATCAATAATCGGCATTATTTTCGTCTATTCTGCAGGTACCTATTGGAGTGCTGTTCATTATAGTGGAAAAATGCCGTTTTATATGAAGCAAAGCGTATACTTTGTGGTAGCCATTGCCGTATTTTTAATCACGATTCGATTAAATATTTTGAGAGAGCAGTCCTTTTGGAAAATG
>NZ_DAMDAY010000154.1:8180-8879 GCF_032093475.1 Lysinibacillus sp.
GAAAATAACTGTCATTGTGTACTTAAGTCATATACTAGCGCAACATAAAACAGGTACAATGATTGTGAATTGGCGCCACGGGTTCATCTTGCTATTACCTGTCATTCTTATCATGTTACAACCAGATTTTGGGTCTGTTTTTATTCTTGTTGTATCGGTGTTTTTATTATTTTTTGTCGCTGGGTATCCGTTAAAGCTGTACGCTATGATTATGTTAGCTGGAGTTGCTGGATTAGTAGGGCTAATCGCAACAGCACCATATCGTCTAAAGCGAATAGAAGCATTTCTTGATCCATGGGCTGATCCTTTAGTGAGTGGATTCCAAGCAGTGCAATCCTTAATGGCAATAGGGCCAGCGGGGATTTTTGGCCATGGTTTTGGACAAAGCCGTCAAAAGTTTCTGTACTTACCAGAACCTCAAAATGATTTTATTTACGCTATTATTTTAGAAGAAGTCGGATTGATTGGTGGCCTTGTTATTTTAATGCTTTTTGTACTGACAATCTATGCAGGTTATAAATTTGCTGTCCAGGCTAAAAATCGAACATCCTATTACGCCATTATTGGGCTTGTTACGATGCTAATGGTGCAAGCGTTTTTGAATATAGCTGTTGTGATTGGTTTAGTACCAGTAACGGGTGTTACTTTGCCTTTTATTAGCTACGGAGGAACATCTTTAGTAACAATGTGGTTAATAAT
>NZ_DAMDAY010000155.1:0-8502 GCF_032093475.1 Lysinibacillus sp.
CTTAAAACTTTATTGATTACGTTTTGCTTGTTCAGTTTTCAAGGTTCATGTTATTTATTTCAGTGTCACCTCTTGGCGACTCATTTATAATATCAAGATTCTAAAATAAAGTCAACACTTTCTACATAAATATTTCAAAACAATGTTATATAGGTATTTCAAAACATCATTCCATTGAAAAAACTACTATTTAAATAATTCTGTCTGCTAATCTTTAAAATATGTATACTTGCTCTTAAAACTATGATAGTTCAAACTAAAGAGCATGATTTTGTTTGTAGGAAATACATTGATCAGCCTTAATAAAAAGGCAGCCATAGTCTGGTATATGGCTTGCCTATTACTTTTATATGTTTGTTATAATTCGTGAAATGTAAAAACTACGGTTTTTGCCTAAATCAAAAATTTCCCCTGAATGAATCAATTTAATAAGTGGACGTGTTGGTGCAAATTTATTCACAAACATTACTTCTCCACGTTCTAGATTAGAAAGCTCTACAATTGTTCCAATAGGAAGATCCGCAACAATATCAATTAATGCGCGCACTACTTTAATATCAAACTTACCGAACTCCGATTCATTTATCATTTCTATAACTTTAAATGAAGATTGCTTTGATCTATACACTCGTTCACAAGTCATTGCATGAAATACATCTGCAACAGCAATAATTTGTGCAAAAATAGAGATGTTAGCAATCCTTTCCCCTTTTGGATATCCACTTCCATTTAAACGTTCATGATGTTGGAAGATTGCTTCTTTCATTGTCTCCTTTAGAACGGTTAAATCTTTCACCATATTATAGCTATATACCGGATGTTTATAAATTTCATTATATTCTTGTTCTGTTAAAGGTGTCTTCTTATCTCTAATACGAGGATGCACTTTGGCCATACCGCAATCCGCTAATAATCCACCAATTGCAACTTGAATGGTAGTTCCTCTATCATATCCAAGTTTTTGAGCAATAACTGCAGAGATCAGACCTGTCGCAACACAATGATGATACAAGTATTCTTTAGGGTTTGAATACTCATTTAAATCAAAAATTATAGTACGATCATCTAATACCATCTCTACTAAAGGTAAAATAATTGTTCTTGCCTTAGCAATATCTACTTTAGCTCCCGCTTCCCAATTTTTAAATTCTCTTTTAAATTGTTCAACGGAATTATTATAAACTTTTCTAAAAGTCGGAATATCTTCTATTACAACTTCGACATCATTTTCTTTCTTTTCAAGTTGAGCATCTTGTTGATTTTTATAAACGGGAACATTGAAAATATTAAAAGCATGAAAAACTTGCAAATGTACATAGGAAATCTTTGTATCTTTAAAGATGATTGGATATTGTGTATTAGCAAAAATATCTTCAGAAATTACTTTACCAACGCCTAACTCTGAAATCGGAACATGTATAGTTTCCATAAAAAAAACACCTCTCCACTGTTTCTTGCTTAAATAAGGTACTATCATTTTAACATGGAATTCAAAATAATTACTTATTTTTCATTATTTATGTAAAAAACCGATGACGACAAATTGAATGTCGTTCATCGGTTTAAAATTATTCCTCTATATCCTCTTCATCTTCTTGAGACTCTTCTTCTTTTTCAACTTTAGCCACAGTTGCAACCAATTCGTCATCTCCTAATCGAATTAAACGAACTCCCTGTGTACTACGCCCAATTAATGAAATATCATTTACATCCATGCGGATAAGCATACCGTTAATTGTAATAAGCATGAGATCCTCAGAACCATCAACTGTTTTTACAGCTACCATTGGACCGTTTTTATCTGTAATCTGGATTGTTTTCAGACCTACACCGCCACGGCTTTGTAAACGGTAGTCCTCTTCTGAAGTACGTTTACCATAACCCTTTTGGGTAACAACGAGAATTTCCTGTCCTGGTTCAACAATCTCCATGCCAACGACTTCATCACCGTCACGCAGTTTAATACCTCGAACCCCACCAGCTGTACGACCCATAGAACGAATATCATCTTCTTGGAAACGAACAAGCATACCATCACGTGTACCAATAATAACTTGTTTATGTCCATCTGTTAAACGCACAGAAATAAGATCATCATCTTCTCGTAAGCTAATAGCTATTAAACCATTTGTTCGGATGTTAGCAAATTGAGAGACAGGTGTACGTTTCGTAATCCCTGTTTTTGTTGTAAAGATAAAGTATGCATCTTCATCAAACGATCCCACACGAATCATAGCTGTTACTTTTTCGCCTTTTTCTATATTAAGTAAGTTAACGATTGGTAACCCTTTAGCCGTACGACCGAACTCAGGAATTTCATAACCTTTAGCTCTAAATACTTTACCTTTTGATGTAAAGAATAGAATAGTGTCATGAGTAGAGGTATTCATTAGATGCTCTACAAAGTCATCTTCATTTGTTCCCATTCCTTGTACACCACGGCCACCACGTTTTTGACTACGGTATGTGTTCGCAGCTAAACGTTTAATATAGCCATTATGCGTTAAAGTAACAACTGAGTTTTCTACAGGGATTAGGTCTTCATCCTCAATCATTTCTAAACCACCTGATGTAATTTCAGTACGGCGTGTATCATTAAAACGTTCTTTCAACTCTAAAATTTCAGTGCGAATAATATCAACAATTTTCGCTTCATCAGCTAGAATGGCCTTTAATTCTGCTATTAGAATCTGAAGCTCTTGATACTCCGCTTCTATTTTTTCACGCTCTAATCCACTTAAGCGAACTAAACGCATATCCAAAATAGCTTGAGCCTGTCGCTCTGATAAATTAAAACGCTCCATTAATTGTGGTTTCGCTTCTTCACCACTACGTGAACCACGAATAATAGCAATAATTTCATCAATATGATCTAGAGCGATTCGTAAACCTTCTAAAATATGAGCACGGTCCTCTGCTTTACGAAGGTCGAATTCTGTACGACGACGAATAATTACTTTTTGGTGCTCTAAATAATGGTATAGCATCTCTTTTAAGCCCAGTACTTTTGGCTGTCCATTTACTAATGACAGCATATTAATACCGAAGCTTGATTGCATAGCTGTTTGTTTATACAAATTATTTAAGACAACATTAGCATTGGCATCTTTACGAATTTCAATGACTACTCGCATACCACGACGGTCAGATTCATCACGTAAATTTGTAATACCATCTATTTTTTTATCACGTACTAGCTCTGCAATTTTTTCAATAAGCTTCGCCTTATTTACTTGATAAGGTAATTCATGAATAAGAATAGTTTCCTTACCATTGGACTTTTGCTCAATTTCAACCTTTGCACGAATAATAATGGAACCACGACCCGTTTCATAGGCTCTGCGGATACCGCTACGTCCTAAGATTAATCCCCCAGTAGGAAAATCTGGCCCTGGGATAATTTCCATTAATTCTTCTGTTGTAATAGCTGGATTTTCGGAAAGAGCTATAACGGCATCTATTGTTTCTCCCAATTGGTGTGGAGGGATATTTGTTGCCATACCAACAGCAATCCCTGCAGCACCGTTCACTAATAAGTTTGGATAGCGACTCGGTAAAACGATAGGTTCCTTTTCTGATCCATCATAGTTGTCTGTATAGTCAATTGTATCTTTATTGATATCACGGAGCATTTCCATGGCTATTTTAGACATACGTGATTCAGTATAACGCATGGCTGCTGCCCCATCACCATCAACAGATCCAAAGTTTCCATGACCATCTACTAGCATATAACGATAGCTAAAATCTTGCGCCATACGTACCATTGCATCATAAATGGAAGAGTCACCATGTGGATGATACTTACCCATAACATCCCCAACAATACGTGCTGATTTTTTGTAAGGCTTATCTGCTGTATTTCCTAACTCCTGCATCCCATATAAAATACGACGATGAACTGGTTTTAATCCATCACGTACATCAGGTAATGCACGTGACACAATTACACTCATTGCATAATCAAGAAAGGATGTTTCAATTTCTTCTGTGATATTAATTCCTTTAACACCGGAGCGTTCTTGTTCTGACAAAGTGTAGACCTCCTTTCAAGAAAAACTAAATATCTAAATTAGCGTATACGGCATTTTCCTCGATAAATTGACGACGAGGTTCAACTTCATCGCCCATTAAACGTTCAAATGCTTGGTTTGCTTTAATTGCATCATCTAATTCTACTTGTAATAATGTGCGGTGCTCTGGATCCATTGTTGTTTCCCAAAGTTGTTCAGCATTCATTTCACCAAGACCTTTATATCGTTGTACATTTGGTTTTGGCATTTTAGGTAGACGCTCTAAAATTTCCTTTAACGTTTCCTCATCATAGCAGTATTCAACATGCTTACCTTGTTTAACTTGATAAAGTGGTGGCTGCGCAATATAAATATAGCCTGCTTCCACAAGAGGTCGAAGGAAACGGAAGAAGAAAGTTAAAAGTAATGTACGGATATGTGCTCCGTCAACATCGGCGTCAGTCATGATAATGATTTTATGATAACGCGCCTTTTCTAAATTGAACTCTTCTCCAATACCTGTACCAAAAGCTGTGATCATTGCACGGATTTCTGCATTCGATAGAATTTTATCTAGTCGGGCTTTTTCAACATTGAGAATTTTACCACGTAGAGGCAAAATTGCTTGGAAGTGACGATCACGTCCTGATTTAGCAGATCCTCCGGCAGAATCACCCTCAACAATATAGATTTCACATTCAGCTGGATTTGTTGAAGAACAGTCAGCTAATTTACCTGGTAAGCTTGAAACCTCCAGTGCATTTTTACGACGAGTAAACTCACGAGCTTTTTTAGCCGCTACACGTGCACGTGCTGCCATTAAACCTTTTTCGACAATTTTACGAGCTACTGTCGGATTTTCTAACATAAAACGTTCAAAGCCATCTGAGAATAATGAATTGGTAATTTGACTTACTTCAGAATTCCCTAACTTTGTTTTCGTTTGTCCTTCAAATTGAGGATCGGGATGTTTTACAGAGACAATAGCTGTTAATCCTTCACGTACATCCTCACCTGTAAGATTTGCATCAGATTCTTTTAGTAATCCGCTTTTGCGTGCATAATCATTAATAACACGTGTAAGTGCTGTTTTAAAACCAGACTCGTGAGTACCACCTTCATACGTATTAATGTTATTAGCAAATGAAAAGATATTAGAGGAGAATCCAGCATTATATTGCATAGCAATTTCTACTGTGATTCCATCCTTTTCGCCAAGAACATCAATTGGATCATGAATAGGCTCTTTTGATTGGTTTAAATGTTCTACATAGGAACGAATACCACCTTCATAGTGGTATGTAGTTGAACGTTCTTGATCTTCACGTTCATCAGCAATGGTAATCTTAATGCCACGATTTAAATAAGCTAACTCTCGAATACGATGAGCTAAAATGTCAAATTCATAAACAGTTGTTTCTTTAAAGATTTCTGGATCAGCTTTAAAACGTGTTGTTGTACCATTGTGATCTGTATCACCAATAATCGTTAATTCTTGAACTGTCTTTCCTCGTTCGAATTTAATTTCATGGATATGACCTTCACGGTGAACCTGAACAATTGTTTCCACAGAGAGTGCATTCACCACTGATGCCCCTACTCCGTGAAGACCACCAGAAACTTTATAGCCTCCACCGCCGAATTTACCACCAGCATGTAAAACTGTCATAATAACTTCGACAGCTGGCTTACCCATTTTTTCTTGAATACTTACTGGAATCCCACGTCCATTATCTTCTACGCGAATCCAGTTATCTTTTTCAATTGTTACACTTATATCTGTACAAAATCCTGCAAGAGCTTCATCGATACTATTATCAACAATTTCCCATACTAAATGGTGAAGCCCTTTAGAGCTTGTAGAACCGATATACATCCCTGGTCTTTTACGTACTGCCTCTAAACCTTCTAATACCTGGATCTGATCAGCCTCATAAGCTTGGTTTTGTAAACCTTCGTTCTCTATAGCCACGGCTTTCATCTACTCCTTCATAACATCATTGTGTGTAAATGAATGAACAGTCAACCGAGCTGACTATTACCATTCTTTTGTAATCTAAAAAACTACCCTGGCTAACTTTTATCAATCGCTCCTTGTTTCACGTGGAACAGTTGAGCTTGTTCCATCGTTTCATGATGAATTCCATCTACACTTGTAGTTGTAACAAAGGTCTGGACTTCACCTTGAATGGTATTTAATAAATGCGATTGACGATAATCATCGAGTTCCGACAAAACATCATCTAAAAGTAGTATGGGTGTTTCATTTGTTTCTTGTTTAATTAATTCAATTTCAGCAAGCTTTAAAGATAACGCTGTAGTACGTTGTTGTCCTTGTGAGCCATAAGTTTGAACATCATAGCCATTTACTAAAAACTGCAAATCATCACGATGTGGGCCAACTAATGTGACACCCCTGTCAAATTCACGTTCTCTCGCTTCAATCAATTTTTGATGTAAAGTATTTTCAATTTCGCTAGTAGAGTGTTCTTTTTCAATACCAGCTACCGTACGATATTTTATAACCAATGTTTCCTTACCTTGCGATATACCTGCGTGTATAGGTTCCGCCCACTCCTGCAACAAATCCATAAATTGAAATCTTTTACGAATAATTTGGGTAGCTGCGTGAATATATTGTTCATTGTAGACCTCATACATCACATCATTTGATAAGGACTTGCCCTGGTTCATCTTTAAGAAATGGTTTCGTTGTTTTAAAACTTTTTGAAAGGTTAATAAATCATGTAAGTAGACAGGCGAAATTTGCCCAATCTCCATATCAATAAAACGTCGACGTATTTGCGGACTCCCCTTTACCACGTTTAAATCTTCTGGCGCAAACATAACGACGTTCATTTGACCAATATAATGACTGAGGCGACTTTGCTCTATATGATTTATCTTGCCCTTTTTACCTTTCTTTGTAATCGTAAGTTCGATCGGTAAAATACCATGCCTTTTTTTTACGGCCCCTTCTATTTTACCATAGTCTGAATCCCAACGTATTAATTCTTTATCGTTCGTAGTTCGATGGGATTTAGCCATTGCTAAAACATAGATGGACTCCATAACGTTTGTTTTTCCTTGTGCATTTTCACCAATGAAAACATTAATTTTCGGAGAAAAGTCTAAAGCTAAGGCATCATAATTACGGTAATTTGTAAGTTTTATTTGCTCAATATACATAATTTACTGTCCAGTTGGTCCTACGATTTGAAAACGACCACAGCCAGGAATATTTACCACGTCACCGTCACGTAATTTTCGACCTCGACGATCGTCTACTTCTCCATTAACATATACAGCATTTTCTTGTAAAAACCACTTGGCCATTCCACCTGAACTAATGGCATCAGTAATTTTTAATAGCTGCCCTAACGTGATGAACTCCTCATCAATTTTAATGTCCTGCATAGTGTGTTCCCCTCCGAATACAGACTGTCTATCTCTCTATCATACCTAAAATTACGCCATAAGTAAAAAAAGATAGTCACAATTAGCGACTATCTTAACGGATCTTATAATCTTAGTAAGTTCTTACAGGTAAAATTAATTGTAAAATAGCATCATCATGAACAGAACGTAAAATAAATGGTCTCATTGCCCCAGTAAATTGAATGACCACATCTTGACCATCAATTGCTTTTAATGCTTCCATCATGTATTTAGCACTGAAGGAAATTTTCAAACTTTCCCCTTCTAACGCTTCAACAGGAATTTCTTCTTGCACCTTACCAATTTCAGGTGAATTAGAAGAAACTTCAACTGCTTGATTATCTAAAATTTCAAAACGAACAACATTGTTACGATCACCTCTTGCCACAAGTGAAGCACGGTCAATAGCTTGCAACAAGGATTTCCCATTAATTGTTACATTCGTTTGATATTCTTCAGGAATTAAACGTGTTGTATCTGGATAATTCCCTTCCAGTAAGCGAGAGAAGAATAATACATCGCCAGTTTTAAATAATACTTGCTGACTTGTAATAACGATTTGCACTAAATTTGTAGAATCTTCAAGTACTTTATTTAATTCATTCAAACTTTTTCCTGGGATCACTACGCTATGTTCAACTTTCGGTAAATTTTCCAGTTGGACTTTACGTCTTGCTAAACGATGACTATCTGTTGCAACACAGATTAAAGTTTCATTTTTAATCTGCCAGTTTACACCTGTCAACACTGGTCTACTTTCTGAAGTGGCAACAGCAAACACTGTTTCACGAATAATTGTTTTTAATAGATCCGCAGGAATAGTAAATTTTTGATCTTCCGTTAATTCTGGTAGTAAAGGATATTCTGCAGCATCAGATCCAATTAAATGGAATTCAGATTTTCCTGAGCGAATATGTGTTTGAAAACCTGGTGTTACTTGAATTTCAACATCATTTGTTGGTAATTTACGTACAATTTCATTAAACATACGTGCTTGTACAACAATAGATCCGGTTTCTGCAATGTGAATAATTTGTTGTCCATCTTCTTC
>NZ_DAMDAY010000156.1:0-8495 GCF_032093475.1 Lysinibacillus sp.
TTACTTAAAACTTTATTGATTACGTTTTGCTTGTTCAGTTTTCAAGGTTCATTTAGTAGTTACAAGAAGTAACTTTTTATACTTTAACATAATGCCGACTTACTGTCAACTATTAATGTTATTATTTTTTATGTTGTTCGTTTGTTTCGTAACAACGTGTTTAAATATATCATCTTAAAATTGAGTTTGCAAGTGTTTCTTCAAAGTAAAACTATTCATATAATTTAAAAATGAGTTTCTTCTATATTAATGTATAAAATCCATTACTTGATATATTTAGAGAAACACTATGTGTGATTACCTTAATCAAACAAAAAATTACTTACATAAAGAACAACCCGTAAAAAAACACCTTCAACAGTTAGTATCTTACCTAACCATTGAGGTGCCTTTAAAAGTGTGTTTAACTATCTTACCCAGATGAAGTATGCAAGGAAGACGAAGAATAAGCCATACATCATAGGGTGAATTTCCTTTTTACGACCTGCTAATAGCATTGTAATTGGATAGAAGACGAAGCCAATTGCAATACCCGTAGCAATTGAATAACCTAGTGGCATCATTAATACTGTAAAGAATGCAGGTACTGCTATTTCGAATTTATCCCAATCAATTAAACGTAATGATGATACCATTAATACACCTACAATTACTAGAGCAGGAGCAGTAACAGCGGGCGTTACCACCGCTAGTAATGGCGAGAAGAATAAAGCTACTAAGAATAATACCGCTGTTACGACTGCAGAGAAACCTGAGCGAGCACCCGCAGCAACACCAGAAGTCGATTCTACATAAGCTGTTGTTGTTGATGTACCAAATAAAGATCCAATTGTCGTTGCAAGTGCATCAGCCATCAATGCGCGGCCTGCACGTGGTAATTTATTATCTTTTACTAAGCCTGCCTGTGTTGCTACAGCCATTAAAGTACCAGCTGTATCAAAGAAATCAACAAACAAGAATGTTAACACTACTACTAAAAACTTCACGTTAAATAGGGTTTCAATGTCACCAAGGGGTTTTAACGCAACCATAAATGTAGAATCCACACTTGGAATTGCAGAAACAATCGCTGCTGGCGGTTCAATAATACCTGTAATCATTCCAACAACTGCAGTGATTACCATCCCTAAGAAAATACCGATACTGCGTAATTTAATAATAAGAATAACAGAAAGAATAATTCCGAATACTGCTAGTAATGTTGCACCAGTAAACGTTCCTAAAGTAACTAATGTAGCTGGACTATCTACAACAATCCCTGCACCTTGTAAACCTACGAACGTGATAAATAAACCAATACCTGCTGATACTGCATATTTAAGTTGTACTGGAATTGCATTAATAACTGTTTCACGAATTCCTGTTAAAGACAAAATGATAAAGATAATTCCAGAGAAGAAAACTCCAGTTAAACCAGTTTGCCATGGAATGCCATATGCGCCTACTACGGTAAAGGCGAAGAATGCATTTAGGCCCATACCAGGAGCAAGTGAGATTGGGAACTTAGCGAAAATCCCCATAATCAAAGAACCAACTGCTGCTGCTAACGCTGTAGCTACAAAAACTGCACCTTTATCCATCCCTGCATTTTCTAAAATACCTGGGTTAACAGCTAGAATATATGCCATTGCAAGGAAAGTTGTAATACCACCTATTATTTCGCGGCGATAATTAGTTCCCAATTCATCGAACATGAAATATTTTTTCATTTTCAAAAAATCCTCCGTGTGGTCGTCTTCAATATCGAAAACAAAAAAGACACGCTGACTACTCTACTAGTCGCATGTCTACGATAATTTCATCACAAATAGTGTGTGAAATAAATTAGGGTTTATACATCTTTATATAAACTCCAATCGTAGTCAAGTTATTTACGGTAACTTGGTAGAAACTCACGGGCCTTATTCCCGACATTATACGACGACTTATTTAATTTACATTCGTAATATATCATTTCATTTTTTAGATTTCAACCCCATTTCCGAACATTTTCATAAAATAAAATACGAAAGTTCGTGTAAAATTCTTATTTAATGTTCACATTCTAAAAAATCATCGCCAGAAAAGCAAAAGTACTGAACAATTATTAACCGATAGAAAGTAAAAAATCCCCCAGAATTCTTTCGAATTTTAGAGGATGCCCATCTTATGTCTGTCCTAATTCAACACTTTACTCTGCAAGAGCTGAATTCTTTTTTCTAATTTTTCTTTCCAATCTTCCGCTAATGCATCTACTGCTTGTATTTGTTGCATAGCAATAGCATCTTTGTTTTTAAAATATACTTCATTGCAATACAAAACGGATATACGTGCAGGGTGCTTTTCTACTAATTCAACTTTTGAGTCTGCACAGATTGTTCCTTCTTCTAGTACGCGCGCAAGGAAGCCTGTATAGCCTGTCTCAATTAAACGTTTAAGTAATATGTTGGCCTCAGTATATCGATCAATCGTGCTACATGGAATACGCCCTTGTGTAATTTGGATGACAGCATCCCCAATTTTATAAATATCACCAATACAAACTTCTGCTTCCAACATATTCGTTACAGTTAAGTTTTCACCAAATGCAGCAGTAGGCAATGTTTTACCAAGTTCCTGTTCCCACTGTATGTAATGCTCCGCTGGGTATAAACAAACAGCACGATCAGGGCCACCATGATGTTTTTTATCTGCCACATCATCCCCCTCGAAACCAAGAGATGATAAATAAACTTCTTGTACTCGTTGCTTTTCAATCCCTGTAATCATCGAACGCCCTTTACTATCAAGTAATTCTTTCGGCATTCCAACTGCAAGTGTGTGAATCATCGGCATCTTTTGCTTCATTTAAATCACCCCTAATCTAAATAGTATCATTTCTTCCATTCATTTAGTTTACTACATACAGCGCTTTATCAGCAATTATTGCTTTATTTTACACTTTGAAGTTTTTGACTGAAGTTTCACTTTATAAACGAAAAAAACCCTAAAAACCTTTTATCAAGGTCTTTAGGGCATTTGTTTCTATTCCCACTCAATCGTTGCAGGTGGCTTAGATGTAATGTCATACACTACACGGTTAACATGTTTTACTTCGTTTACTAGGCGAACTGAGATTTTCTCTAGCACATCCCATGGAATACGTGCCCAGTCAGAAGTCATACCGTCGATAGATGTAACGGCACGGATACCGATTGCATAGTCATACGTACGAGCATCGCCCATTACGCCAACTGAACGGATATCAGGTAATACCGTGAAGTATTGCCAGATGTCACGATCAAGACCAGCATTTGCAATCTCTTCACGTAGGATATAATCAGATTCGCGAACGATTTCTAATTTTTCTTCTGTTACTTCTCCAAGTACACGGATACCTAATCCAGGACCTGGGAATGGTTGACGCCAAACGATTTTTTCGTCAAGACCAAGTTCTAAACCTAGCGCACGTACTTCATCTTTAAATAAAGTTTTCAGTGGCTCGATTAATTGGAATTGCATATCTTCTGGAAGACCACCAACGTTATGGTGTGATTTGATTGTTTGTGCAGTAGAAGTACCAGATTCAATAATATCCGTGTAAAGAGTTCCTTGTGCTAAGAAATCCATACCTTCAAGTTTTGATGCTTCTTCATCAAATACATAAATGAATTCATTACCGATAATTTTACGTTTTTTCTCAGGATCAGAAACACCAGCAAGTTTGTCCATGAAACGTTTACGTGCATCAATTTTAATAACATTCATGTCGAAGTCTTCTGTGAATGTTTTCATTACCTGTTCAACTTCACCTTTACGGTTTAAGTTATGGTCTACAAACATACATGTTAATTGATCGCCGATTGCTTTATGGATTAACACTGCCACAACTGAAGAGTCTACTCCACCAGAAAGTGCACATAATACTTTTTTATCGCCAACTGTTTCGCGAATTTTAGCGATTTCAATCTCAATGAAGTTTGCCATTGACCAATCGCCTTTTGCTTCACAAATATCGAATACGAATTGTCGTAATAAGTCATTACCATAAACAGAGTGACGTACTTCTGGATGGAATTGTACAGCATATAATTTACGTTCTACATTTGCCATTGCAGCAATTGGGCAAGATGCGCTTGTTGCGATAACTTCAAATCCAGCTGGAACTTCAGTTACATGGTCCCCATGACTCATCCATACGATTTGTTCAGCAGGTAACTCACCAAATAACTTGTTTGAAGTCGTTACTTGAATTTCAGCTTTACCATATTCACGCGTTTCAGCACCTTCAACTTTACCACCGTTTGTATGCGCCATTAGTTGCATACCGTAGCAAATACCTAAGATAGGTAAGCCTAAATCGAAAATAGCTGGATCCACATGGAAAGCATTCTCATCATAAACAGAGTTAGGGCCACCAGAAAAAATAATACCCGTTGCATTCATATCTTTAATTTCTTCCGCAGTTACCGTATGTGGATGTAATTCACTGAAAACACCAAATTCACGGATACGACGCGTAATTAATTGGTTAAATTGGCTACCGAAGTCCAGTACAACGATTTTTTCTTGCTCTTTTAATAAAGGGCTAGCTGTCAAAATTTCCACCTCTTCTACTATTTTTAAAGGATATTTTCATTTGTTCAAAGAAAAACGCGAAGAAAGTAAAATAACTTTCTACGCGTTCAAAAGCTCTAGAATCGTGATAAAGGCGAATGCGTAGCAAAGTAAAGTGATTTACTATACTTTTCACCTAACGAAAACATCCGCCTTCATAGAGAAATCATTTATGGTGATTTCGTAGAAACATCCGAACCCTATTATCGAACTTATATGAAAGCAATCCTTGCATTTAATTTTTTTCATTTTACTCTTTGTCTACGTTAAAATCAACTGATAGTGCGATTGATTAAATATTCCCAACTTTCTTTCAGCTTTATAAAATCAACGTCTTCTTTATCTTTCCCATAAACATGTTGCTCATATACTACTGTTAACTTTTGCATTTCATCTGTCTCAAGTGCTAAATCCACACGCTCTGCGAAAGCACGTAATGTTTCCCCATCTCTCCTGCGCAAGCCAATACGAGATAATTGCTTTAATAACACATGATAAGAAGAATCAAAGTTTGACCAATCAGCTGCCTTTTTGCGATATGACCTTACATGCATTTTCGGGATCCACGTTTTCCTTTTCAAATATAAGGAAATACCAGTAATGATTAATAAAACAATGATGCCAATCCACACATAAGTATACTTTTTCAACCACGTCCACACAGCATCTAAGCTAAATGTTGCCGGAGACTGTACCTTTTCAGTTACCTCTTTTTGCTGTTTCTTCTGCTCAGGTTTTTGTTCTGGCTGTATTACTTCTTCCTGGTCAGATGTATCTAATGGCACATCATAATCTATGTTCACATTACCGGAAAATCCGATGGTAGGTTCAAATTCCATCCAACCAGCCCCTGGTATATATGCTTCAACCCAAGAGTGTGCATTGTCATTTGTGACTTGATATTCACGTAGTCCGTCTGTCATTGGTCCTGCTGTTCCAGGCGCAAAACCTTTAACCCATCTTGCCGGAATTCCTACAGAACGTAAGAGCACAACCATTGAAGTAGAGAAATTATCACAATACCCTACTTTTGTATCAAATAAAAATTGATCGACATAATCTTGATTTTCAGCAGGAATTGCAGCTTCCTTTTTATCATATCTAAAGCCATTTGTTCTAAAGTAACTTTCTACAGCTTTAATTTGATCGTATACCGAAGCTTTACCTTGCGTTATTTCAGACGCCAAGTCTCTTACACGCTGCGGAAGCTGATTTGGTAATTGTAAAAAACGATTAAACGAAGAATCTAATGTTTCAAGTGTAGACGGATAGGACAATTGGAGCTGTTCCATACTATAAACTGGTTCACTATAAGATAATGAGTAGTTTGATAATGATTTTGATTCATCTACCTGCTGCTCTATCATCATCTTTTCAGTCTGCTCATCTTGAATAAATAACGTGGAGCCTTGTGCTGAAACAGATATCAAACCATATGTTTGAATTAAAAACGGCATTGGAATAGCAATATCTAGTTGGATGTGGCGTTCATTTTCAGATGGTCCTACTTGTAAAGAGGTTAAAATCGGTGTATCTGTCTCATAGACATTTTTCCCAAAGTTCCCCTCTGAAACAACCCAGCCTTTAGATGTATAGGTATCTTTCGTTTCGATGCGCCAATAATGACGATCACGAGAAGAGGCAGTAAAAATTAATGTATTATCTCCTTGAAAGGGACCACCCAACTGACTATCGTCTTGGCTATAACCAACTGATTTTTCACCAGCTCCATTTCCATCTTGTCCAGTAACTCCCTGGATAAATGGAACAGGATCTGCCCATGTTGGTCCAGTCTTTGGTAAAAAGAATGCAACAGAACTAACAAGTAATACTGACACAAGCATAGGAATAACAATTTTCCACTTCTCTATTGCAGTACTTGTTGTTTCCATTTGAAGCCATAGACGTTTAACAAAAAGTACACCTGTCATGATTAATCCAAGAACAACAACTTTTACAATTGCAGCTTTACCATCGTAGTCACTAAACGTATCTAAAGTGGCAATAAAGAATACTGTCATGGCAAAAAAGTAAAATATATTTTTTCGTACTGATACCCAATGGTGAATTAAATATACGAGCATCCAGATTAAAACAAGAAAGAGCACTGTCCTAAAAGCATCTGAAACTTGTCCAAAATCTCCTGATAGTATCGTTGCCATATTCCCTTTCCATTCAGACAATAAGAATGGTACAGTTTCTCGAGAAAGAACAGGACTTTTGCTATAAACAAAAACGATAAACCAAGTTATATAGCTAAACTTTACGAATCCCGATAACAACGGATGTACACGGAGTAAACTTAGCGCTAAGGACATCCCAATAAAAACAAGGAAGAGATTCATTCCACCAGTATTAGTTAATTGCATAATAGGAATGAGCCATTCTCGTAAAATGAAGAATACAATTATATACGCAATGGCCAATTCTATAAATTCCCCTAACGATTGCTTCACGGTTTTATCACCTCCGTGAATAAATGATAAAAATCTGTTGGGTCTACAAAGACAACTTGAATATGTTTATAACGCATCGTGTGCTCTGATTGCACAGGCGGCTGTTTTGCCACTACAAAACAAATACAGCTTTTTACTATATTCGCAAGAGTATGTAGCAACTCGTCAGAGACATCACTTGTCACATAAAGCAATGTTGCTACTTGCTTAAAGGCTTGTTGATCATAGAATCGGAATTTAACATTCTCAGCAGGTTTGATAGCAGCTAAATGATACATGACCTGATCTAACTGCTTTTCACCCTGTATAACCGGAAAAACTTTCGTCATTTCCCCAGCTGTAATAAAAGATAAATCACCACGCTCTTGTATAATCAGCTGGAGCATCGATGCAACTAATTCCACTTTTTCTTCAAACATTGAAGACCTTTTAGCGTCAAGCACTAACATTAACTCAGATGATTGCCGATCCTCGAATTCCTTAGATTGTAAGGTTTGTGTTCTCGCAAACGATTTCCAATGAATCCATGAAAATCGATCACCCGGAACATACTCTCTTAACCCAACAGCCATAGAAGTGTCCTTTACAATGGAATAAGGAGACATCATTGGACCAACATCATATTTCGTCTGAAGTGCTGCGTATTTCATCTCTCGTATTCTCGGATAAACTAAAATAGTTTGTTCCTTTTCCGCTACGACAACTTTTTTTGCCCAGCCAAAGAAATCATAGAAGATAACTGTAACTCCTAAGTAGCGATGCTCTCCACGAGGAACATTATCCAAATCATAATGCCAGCTAAACTTTTTTCTAAATCCAACAAACTTAATGGCATTTGAATTTTCTTTTTTAGCTTGTACCAACCCTTCACTATCGACAAGTTCCTCCATCATAATATAAGCAAAAGGGAAACTTGTTTTTCGTTCTATCGTAATATGCACCTTTGCTGATTGCCCACGTTCTATATGCGCTGGTTCAATTTTGCGTTCTACTAATAGAATATCTTCTC
The DNA here is from genome assembly GCF_032093475.1 of Lysinibacillus sp. NCBI lineage: Bacteria > Bacillati > Bacillota > Bacilli > Caryophanales > Bacillaceae > Lysinibacillus > Lysinibacillus sp. The sequence continues at coordinate 8,041 of NZ_DAMDAY010000156.1, forward strand.
GAACAACAAAGAACATGAGTGCGTACACTAAAAATGGACTAACTGTAAAAAAAACAAACCAGCTAACAAATCCACCTTGGAACATAGCATAACAAAATGTTACGACCATCAAGAAAGTAATTAATAGGAAATGTTTACTTTTTTCTAATAAAGCTTTCCATCGCTTCATTGTTCTGCAAACCTTTTTGTTGGCACTGGTGTTTTAGCAATAATACGCTGGATAATTTCATCTGCTGTCACATTATCGTAGCGAGCATCTGGCTTTAGAACTAAACGATGGCTGAAAACAAACGGCACTAGGTATTGAACATCGTCAGGAGTAACATAGCTTCTTCCTTTCATAAATGCGTAAGCTTGAGAAGCTTTCATTAGCGCGATTGTTGCCCGTGGGCTCACCCCTAAATGTACATAGTTATTTTCCCTAGTTTGGGTAGCAAGTTCCACCATATAATTTT
>NZ_DAMDAY010000157.1:0-8488 GCF_032093475.1 Lysinibacillus sp.
TACACCATCAGGATCGATGTTCAACCCATCAACAGTTTCTTTTAATAACACGGTTGTATGATCGAACATACCACACGCTCCTTTCAGGCCTTAACCTCATACAACATTTGCGTTGTAATACCTATCAAAGTTAAAAATCAAAGCCAATCATATTTTCTGCAATTTCATTAAAAGATTGTTCAGACTCACTAAAGTAAACTTCCCAAGCATCTTTAGCCCAAATCTCAATTCGATTTGAAACGCCTAACACCACACACTCCTTGACAAGATGTGCATGTTGCATAAGTGTTGTTGGGATATTGATGCGCCCCTGCTTGTCTATTTCTACCTCTGTTGCTCCAGAAAAGAAAAACCTTGCAAATGCACGTGTATCTTTTTTGGTCATTGGTAAACCTTTTAATTTTTCTTCGAGTTTTCGCCATTCATTCATAGGATAGCCAAATAGACAGTTATCGAGACCTCTTGTAACAACAAACGTTTCGCCTAAAGCGTCACGAAATTTTGCCGGTACGATTAATCGCCCTTTCGCATCAACGGAGTGTTGATATTCTCCCATGAACATACTACTCACCCCACTTTATTAAATAATGTACCACATCCCCCCACTTTCCTCCACTTTTTTTAAAAAAAACTTGACATTTTATCGCTTAATATGCAATTAGACCTTTAGGGAATTATCCGACATATGCTAAAGGACATAAAAAAAGAGCTACCCATAGTAGGATAGCTCTTTAAATACTACTTTTTCAGACATCATTCATCATATCCACATGATATCAAATAATCACTTAGGTAAAAAGCACCTGATATTACGTTTATAAATAAAGTAAATAGTGGTGTTTACCGATGCTATAATTTTGCTTTAGCATTTCAGTTATTAACATAGGTCCAAACTCATTGAAATATTGGTATGGATTATAGGTTCTCTCTTGGAAACCATCATTTGGGTACAACTCATTTTGCAATGTCGTGAATTTACGAATAGTCGTTTCATGCTTACTTAGTACAGTTTGTTCAATTTTTTGCTGTAGGTAATCAAATTGCTTCGCATGATTTTCTTGATTTTTCTCAAGGATTTTATCTAAATGCAATTGTTGTTTCTCTAAGTAGGATGCTAGCTCCTCATACTTTTCAGTTAATAATTGCTGCATGTCATGAATTTGACGCTTCGCTTCACTATCCTGAACATCTGCAATAAAGCGTTCTTTCAATTGCAATGCCTTTCCTTCCCAAACGTCTGAAACCGTTAGTTGATGCTCACGTAACAACTGTTCTACATGTCTTGTAACAATTGTGATATGAAGACGTGGTGCAAAAATTGGCATTTGTAGATCTAATACCTTGAATGCATTTTTCAGTGTAGCCCAATAGGCCAATTCACCAGGTCCTCCAACAAACGCTAGGACAGGCAGTGCCATCTCCTGCATCAAAGGACGAGTCACTACGTTATTACTTAAACGTTCAGGGTGCTTTTCTGCAATATCTAGTAGCTCTTCTTGTGAAAACTTGATGTTCGCTGCTAAATTAACAAACAGCTCATTTTTCCGTTCTAAAAGATGACGTTCTCCATCTTCCACATAGAATAAATTGGCTGCTTCAGCTGTTGCCAAAATAGGCTTCCCGTAGCCTGCTTGCTCAAGCTCTTCTTCCTTTTCGGTTACTACTCTAGCAATTTCTTCATTGTTTTGAATAATTTGTGCAAAATATTTACTTTCAAATTGGCGGAATTGGAAGTCAGCAGCATCAATTAACAACAAGCCTTCTTCTTTGAACAGTTGATTCATTAAACAAACAAAGAAATCCGTAAATGTTTCACTATCATTTAATGCGTCCACCAATTGTTTAATTAGCGCTTCCGTAAACTCCGTTTCACCAATATCTCGAACAATTGTGTTAATCAATTGTGTCATCGCTTCTTTGTTTAACGTTGTTGCAGACGCCATCGTCTTACGTCTAGATCGCTCACTGTATGCACGCTTTTTCAGTAGTTCTCCATGAACTGTATACGTGTGATTAATTTCTTCTAAATCATGATCTTCTCCGGCTATCCAAAAAACAGGGATAACAGGCTGTTGCAGCTTTACACTTTGCTCTTTGGCTAATGCTATCACTGAAATAGCTTTATGAACGGAGTAAAGAGGGCCAGTTAAGATACCTGCTTGTTGTCCACCAACTACTACCATAGCTCCTTGCTCTAGTTGTTCTAAGTGTTCGTTCGCTTTTTGGGATAGCCCAAACGGCTCCATAAATTGTCGGATGATAGCTGTTAATTCTTTTTGATCACGGGCATGTTGGGCTAAATGCTTCGCTCGATCCTCAAAAGCTTGATCATTATAATCATATTCAAAAAACTGATGAATAGCAGTATTTGGCGACCAGTAATCTGCTAGCACATGATTTTTTATAGGTACTTGGATAGACTCCAGTTTCATTTATCATAAACTCCTCTACTCACTAAATCATTCTTACTTGGAACGAGAAATTATTCCATTCATACTATGCACATAATCCCAATTCGGTTTTTCCGAACTTGCTCGAAAAATACTTTAGGCAACATAATGTGGATACACCTTATGCCAGAGAACGAGTATCTTAAAAGCTCCCTCTAAGAAGGGTACCCATTCCTGTTCATTCGGTACAAAAACATACAAAAAAATTAAATTTAATGTTTTCACCCAATACTATGCTTCTAGCACTAAGGTGTATAAATGCAATGAATATTCCCATTCATACAAAATGATTTTTTAATAACTATTTTCAATGCTACTATTTTAACGCTTATAGCTTCAACATGAAAAGAAAATGCTTAGACTACATGTAAATATTCTATAATGGATTGAATAACGCCTACGATACAAATGACTACGTATGCTGTACTAAGTATTAAAAACAAAAAACGCCAAATCTTCTTTAATAACGGCCTCACTTCTAGTTCCTTTTTCGTTCGCCAATCAATATATGTAAAAATCATAGCCATCATTAGTGCAAGAATCACTAAAAGTGCTCCTACATTCACACGCCACAACACCCCAATAGCTAAGGGGACCGAAAAAAACAAACACAATGTCGTAACATCAGAGGCTGCTCCAAAAGCATGTGTGCCACGAATTTTAATTTTTCTACCTACGAGATAAACAATAACAAAAAGAACTATTGGACAAAAAATAATGATACTAATCACGATATGTAAAAGGTCTTTCAACTTCTTTCACCGCTCTCCTCTAGTGCAAGTACTTGGTGATATAAAGTACGCAAAGTTGGCAAATGATGACCCTTTGCCAATGCTTTGTTTAAAATGACGCCAACTATTGTTTCAATTTCACTTTTTCTACCCTGCAGGCGATCCGCCAGCATAGATGATGTATTTTCGGCTGTTTTCCTACATAAGTCTACCACATCACCAAAAGATATGGAGTGTTCCATGTTTTCAAACGCTTCAGTAAGCTCTTGATAAATATTTTCCATCAGTAAAAACGCTTGTTTATTTGTTACTAACTCCCCGTTGTTTAATTGTAGTACAGCAGTTAAAGGATTAATCAAACTATTAAGTATGGCTTTGTCAAAAAGCATTTGCTCCGCATTACTAACCATTTCAACAGGAAACAAAGAACAATGTAATTGAAGTAACTTCTCAAAGGTGTGTTGTTTCCCTCGTTCTACAGCAATTTTACACAGTCCTACTCCTCTATGACGAACCGTTGTTTGATCTACCCTTTGAGCACCAAAGGACACAGAGCAAAAGGCAATGTTTTTTTGTGGTAAGTTTAACACTTCTTCAAAATGCGCTAATCCATTTTGCATAAATAATAACGGTATATCACTTGGTAATAAAGCTAATTGTTTATAGAGCTGTTGCAAATGACTATATTTAACAGCAATCACTAGTAAATCTTGCATTGGAAGAGAAGTCAAATTTGTTGTAGAAACAATATTTTGCACAGTTTTAGTTCCGTCCACGTTGATACGTGTCAACTTTTTAGTATTTAGCTCATTAACCTGCTCCTGTCTTCTCACAACCAATGATACCGATGTACCCGACTCAGCTAAAAAACTTGCTGTTAATTGACCAACTGCTCCGGCACCTATTATGGCCACTTTCATTTTTTACACCCTTTCTATCTCAATGTGTACTGTCCTCTGAGTCACTTCTTATGATAACGGTTAACTAAACTATGCCTTTCACTCCCCTGGGATTTCAGAACCATTAATTCACATCGTCATCCACTCAGGACATGGTGATTGAACGCTACAAGTGCTCCTCTTTCGGACAAAAGAAATTTCCAAAGCTAAAATAAAACGATAAGAATAAGGTGCCCTAGATTAGATCTAAGGCACCTTAAACATTGGTTCTTTTATTATACAGGATTGTTTGATTGTTGACGATATACAGAAAGGGTTTTACCTCCAGAAAAGCAATGAATTTCATTGTTTAAAAATGCCTCACACCTGTCACTTTAATCTTTCATCAAAGAATAGCCTTGCTGTAGCCATTTCACCAATTTCTCATGCTCATTTTGCAATTCACGATGCTTCATTTCAAGCGTTTGATAAGCCTCAGTTAATTCGTCAAAACTTGTCAATGCCAATTTCAAGTGACTTCGCATAGATTGTTGCGGCTGATTTCGCACAGCTAATAGCGACTGACTATATTGACCACGTAATGTTTTATTCCAGCGGAAACCACATGCTTGTTTTGTACGACCTAGTTCTGCAGCCGCCATTTCAAAGGCTTCTAGCTGCGTTTTACCATTTTGCACATTATGCAAGACAATCTCTGCTAGTCTTTCATCGTCTTCCTTTGTCCATTGATCTTTTCTTTTTTTCAATTCCATAATCTATCACCCTCGCATTTTTTACTACTATATGCAGTAACGAGCAAAATAGAATCATTGCATGAAAAAAGACAGTGATCTTGATTTCCTCTTATCACTGCCTCTATACATTACTTATTATTATTCTTTGTCAAGAAATTATTAACTGCTTGGTGGTGCGCGTCACTTTCCCACAACTTTGCACATGTCCGCACTTCCTCCATTACACGCTCATACATATTGCGTTCACGCCACTTCCGAAGTTCAATTTCTTTATACGCCTTATGAACAGAAGGATGGATTTTACGCATATGTTCAATAAAATCATCCAACGCTTCTTCTTTCGAGCCTTCAAAAACACGCATAGCCCACCCTATCTCATATAATAGCTGTGCGGGATATGGCTTTGCATCTACAAGCATCTTCATCGCACGATCATGGCGTAATCCCCGCTCAAATAAGTATGTACCACCACCCCAACCACTTGTAATCGCTAAGGTCCCTTGAATAAAGCCACACTTCGCATGACTTGCCACTAGACGAAAATCACAGGCTGTAGCAATCTCACAACCACCTCCAACAGCAGTACCATTTATAAGAGCAATAGTCGGCACCGGCAGTGTTGCAAGTTCATATAATATTTTCCCCATCTTACTTAACATACCAAATGCCTCATCTTCTGTTTCTAACGAATGAAACTCTGATAAATCCCCACCAGAACAAAATGATTTATCACCAGCACCTGTCACTACTAAAAATCGGACATCTTCATGCTGACGAATATATGTAATGACTTCTTGAAGACCATCCATAACCTCATCATTAACCGCATTCCGCTTCTCTTCACGATTAATTGTAAACGTCATAATGCCCTCAGCATTATCAATTTTATAAGACATATTGTTACCCCCTCTGTTTCAATGAATAAATTGTATCATACAATTATTTTACTATTGTAAAGAACTTCATAATCAACAAAATATTCCGTCTTTTTAAGCCAACAAAAAGGCTAGTAAAGAGCCATGGTCTCTCTACTAGCCTTTTAAGTGAGCAAACACTGTATTATTTGCTAACTACTTCTTTACCTTTGTATTGTCCGCAAGCTTTGCAAACACGGTGTGATAATTTAGCCTCACCACAGTTAGGGCAAGTTACCATACCAGGTACAGATAATTTGAAATGCGTACGACGCTTTCTTTTTGCAGTTTTAGAAGTTCTTCTAAATGGTACAGCCATTGATGGCACCTCCTTACAGATCGTCTATTCGTCTGTTTGATCAAAATACTTAGCTAAAGCAGCTAGTCTTGGATCCACTTTTTGTTCATCAGCTTTTTTGTGTAGCTCTACGTCTTCATCTGTTGCATAAGACCAATTTTTACCACCATGCATTTGTCCTTCAGAATTTTCTTTGAACACTTGCATTGGTACCTCAAGTAAAATTAATTCCTCAAGAACTGGTTTCATGTCGATGACTTCACCGTCAATATAGTGAATGTCTCCGTCATCGTCTCCTCGCTTATCTTCGTCAATCCAGCTAAAAATTTCAACTGTCTCAACTTCGATAGGAAACTCAACATCCTCCCACGTGCGAGCACATGGAAGTGTTAACGTCGCTGTCACAGTTAACTGACATGTCATTTGCGATGCACCAAAAGTACATAGCCCTTTTACATGAACGGGCGAAATTGCTCGAATATCCTGGTTTCGCTCCATCACTTCATCCAGCTGGACAAAGGCATCGATTGGCATCCCGTTTTGGCGGTATTTAGATAATTGATGAATTGACCATTTCATTCGTTTAATCACCTCGAGACAACACTGTTGATTATATAATGTGTAAAAATAGATGTCAAGATAATTTCTTGTCACCACTTTAAAACCCACCTATAATTATATACTATGAGAAGTGTATTTGCTCCTACAGTTTTAAATAAAGACACAAATTATAAGGGGGAAAAGCATGCAAGCGGTTGGAATTGTTGTTGAATATAATCCTTTTCACAATGGACATGCTTATCATTTAAAACAGGCTAAAAAAGTAGCACAGGCGGATATCGTCATTGCAGTGATGAGCGGAACATTTTTACAACGTGGAGAACCTGCCATGGTTGATAAATGGACACGTACTAAAATGGCCCTTGCTGGCGGTGTGGATATAGTGATCGAGCTTCCTTATGTCTATAGTACAGCACCTGCCTCCGATTTTGCAAAAGGCGCTATTTCTTTATTAAGCGCTGTTGACTGTGAGTCGTTTGCCTTTGGTAGTGAGAATGGTTCTATTCAACCGTTTTTGAACACTTTTGAGCTGATTGACCACAACCGTTCAGAATATGACATACTTATTAAAGAAAGCCTTAAAACAGGTGCAAGCTATCCTAAAAGTCTACATTATGCCTATGAACAGCTTTCTCAGAAGTTCCCTGCTCCATACATCGATCTTGCTCAACCAAATAATATTCTGGGCTTTCATTATCTTGAAGCAGCCAAGTCACTTGGGAGCCATATTAAACCACTAACAATTCCTCGCATCGCAGCAGGCTATCATGATGTTTTAAAGGAAGATTCATCGATCGCCAGTGCAACGGGTATACGTAAAGCTCTTGCGTCCACAAGTTCTTTACAGAGTGTGCAAAATGTTGTCCCAGAGTCCACTTTTGACTTTTTAGCTGATTGGTATAATAAATATAACCATTTTGCAAGCTGGGAAAGATTTTGGCCATTATTGCAGTTTACTATAATAAGACATACACCTTCAGAACTCACTCGTTATGCAGAAGTAACAGAAGGTATTGAAAATGCCATAGTGAAGGCAGCCAAGACCAGCAATTCTTTCAATAGCTTTATGGAAAAAGTAAAATCCAAACGTTATACATGGACTCGTCTTCAACGTATGATCACACATATTTATACTGGCTTTACAAAAGAACAGCTTCAAATTTTTGAACAGCCAACCTTTATTCGATTACTAGGCATGAGTTCTAAAGGACAAGCTTATTTAGGTAAGCATAAAAAGGATATTGAGTTACCTTTAATTAGCCGAGTAGCAGCTACCAATGATGCGATGTTAGCTATCGATATTCATGCTGCAGAGCTATACAATTTGAGTATCGAACAAGGAACAAAAGATCGCCCCCTTCCTAAGGACTATCAAACACCACCTATCCGTTGTTAACTATTCCAAAAGATTTTTACATCAAAAAAACACCCGAACTATTCTGTGAAGCTTTCGTTTCGAAATAGTTCGGGTTTAGATTTTATTTTGGCTGTAGCTGCTTTAAATAGTCGATGGCATCATCTACCGTTTTCACTGGAACAATTTTCATTTTGGTTTTGATTTCTTTTGCCGTTTTTACAGCAGTTGCATAATTAGATTCTAGCTCTGGATATTTCGCCTTCATTTCTTTAGAAATTTCATCATCTGGCGCAAAGAAGATTTCCATGCCATCTCGATCAGCTGCAATAACCTTATAATCAATTCCGCCAATTCTACCTACAGAACCGTCTATTAGCATTTCACCAGTACCAGCAATTGCGTAGCCTTTCGTTAAATCTTCATCAAGAAGCTGATCCAATATTTCAAGCGTAAACATCAAACCAGCTGAAGGCCCTCCGATATCCTCCGTTTTCATCGTTACTTTCGGAATTGTTTCGATAGATTTGCTTTCTGTATAAGATAT
>NZ_DAMDAY010000158.1:0-8411 GCF_032093475.1 Lysinibacillus sp.
AAATAGGGTGGAACCGCTCGAAAATAAGGAGAAGTCGCTCGTAAATAGTGTGAAGCCGCTCCAAAAAAGTGAGAAAGCGCTCATAACAAGGCAAAAGCCGCTCGTAAATAGTGTGAGCCGCTCGTAACGTGAGTCAAACCGCTCAAACAAGGGAGCCAAACATAATCCATTTCTAAAATAATATAAAAAGTAATGTATCCGGGGGAACAACAATGCCATTTTGTCAGATTAAGAAAGCGAATATTTATTATGAAGTAATTGGAACAGGAACACCGATTATCATGCTACATGGATTTTCTCCTGATCATCGATTGATGAAAGGATGCATGGAGCCTATTTTTGATGGGCGTGAGGGGTGGAAACGTATTTATTTAGATCTTCCTGGAATGGGCAGAACGACAGATTATTTAACTATTGAGAATTCAGATGAAATGCTAGATGCGGTCATTGAATTTATAGACGAAATTATCCCTAATGAACCCTACTTGTTGGTGGGGGAATCGTATGGTGGCTATTTAGCGCGTGGCATTATGAGAAACTCTATGGAACAACTATTGGGGGCAGCCTTTATCTGTCCTCTAATTATTCCTGAGAAACAACATCGAACAGTGCCAGAGCATCTTGTGATGAGAGAAGATCCTATATTTTTATCAACATTAAGCCAGCAGGAGAAAGACGATTTTAAGGCGCATCAAGTTGTACTGGATGCCTATAACTGGCAACGCTACACGACAGAGGTGCTAGCAGGATGTAATAGAGCAGATCAAGATTTTTTAGAAAAAATTCAGCAAAGCTATCATTTTTCCTTTGCCGTTGATCAACAGTCCTTTGGCATGCCTAGCCTCTTCTTACTGGGAAAACAAGATTCAGTAGTTGGCTATAAGGACGCGTTTTCGATTCTAGAGATGTATCCAAGAGCAACCTTTGCAATTTTAGATATTGCTGGTCATAATTTACAAATTGAACAAGCTGATTTATTTAAAAATCTAATGAGTGAGTGGTTGGACCGAGTAGAGGGAGAGAGGGGATAAAATGATACTTGCCAATGAAACAGTTTGGCGAGGTATTACGTAGATTACTATTTCATTGAAAGGAGTTGATTGTTAGTGCAGTATAAATACAATCTAGATGACATTTCATCGGATATGTTGAGAGGCTTTTTTGTAGATTGGCCCAATCCACCTAGCCCGCAAACACACTTAAAACTATTGGAAAATAGCAGTAACGTCGTCACTGCGGTTGATGAACAGTCTAAGCAGGTAGTAGGATTTATAACAGCAATTAGTGATGGAGTTTTATCGGCTTATATTCCATTCCTTGAAGTACTTCCAGCATATAAAAATAGAGGCATTGGCAAGGAATTAATCAAGCGAATGCTGGATGAGCTGAGTAATATTTATATGATTGATTTATGTTGTGACGATGATTTAATTCCTCTATATGAAAAATTTGGGATGATCAGATCCAATGGAATGCTCATGAGAAATTACAAAATGCAATCAGGAATACCGAATGAATAGTTTAATACTATAAAAGACAAAAATGTTGCTCATTCAACGTTTTTGTCTTTCTTTTTAGCTGTTTACAATTCTTTTAGTATGTTTAAATTTTTAATAAACAACTCCATCACATCAATATTGATCGTTGTCCAATCTTGATATGCGGGGGGAATTGAAACGTCTTCCATGTTACTTACCTTTTTCGATAACAATTTCATTTCATTAATATAGTTTTTTAGCTTGATGATATCTTTTTTAGTCCCTATGGATCCGTGACCAGGGATGGCCTTTTGAATGGCTAAGTTATTTACTTTTTCTAAAATATTTTCCCATTGTGTTGGATTGGAATATGGGAAGAATGATGGATGCATACCGACAAATAGAAGATCAGCCATAAAAATGATTTCATCTTCAGGAATATAAAGAAACGAATCACAGGGAGAATGACCAACTCCCAGTGTCATTATTCTTGCAGTACGTTTGGTTCCAAAAATAGTAAACTCGTGCGTAAAAGTATATTGCGGCAAAACTAATTCCAGGCGAGGGATTGAGATTTCCATCTCCTTTAAAAAACTTATTTCATTCAATTTCTGTGTATCAGTTGGATGAGCATTTTGTTCAAGTGAGGCAATGTACTTTTTTAACCCTTTCAAATCGGCTTTCTGTTCGGCTATTTTTGCTGGATGGTTTTCCTTCATTTGTTGAAGTGTTGTTTGACTAGATAATATATGACAATCTTTAAATACTTGGTTTCCTCTCGTATGATCGCTATGTAAATGACTATTAATTACCCAAGAGACGGGTTTGCTCGTAATACTTTCAGCTAGATTCCTTAGATCTTCAGCGGCTTGCTGAGTGTTAAATGTATCAAAAATAATCGTTTTATCGCCTAAATCAATGAAACCAGCATTGCCAAACGCGCCACCACCATCTTTCGCAATAGCAGCATAAATGCCTTCACTTACTTTTTCAAGATTAAAATGACTGGAATAGTAATTACTCATTAAATTTCCCTCTCTTTTTTATATGGTGTTTAGTATAGATAATTCGTGTTACTAAATAAAAAAACCTGCACTATTCATTCTTCTTTTATTAATTCGTAAAACTATATTACCATAAATACCCATTTGAAAATGGTTGTCACAGGCAAGTGATTGTCTTAGTGGGCACATAATAAAAGAGCCATTGTTCCTGCCGTAGCGTTGCACTGCACTTTCGGGACAGAAAACAAATCTGCCATTTCGGCAGATTTAAGAGAACATTTTGTCCCTGCCGTTGCGCTTCGCTGCACTTTCGGGATAGAAAACAAATCTGCCATTTCGGCAGATCATAAAAGAGCTTTTTGTCCCTGCCGTTATGTTGCACTCCACTTTCGGGACAGAGCTAGACTTGTCCCTGCCGCTGCGCTTCGCTGCACTTTCGGGACAGAAAACAAATCTGCCATTTCGGAAGATTTAAGAGAACATTTTGTCCCTGCCGTTGCGCTTCGCTGCACTTTCGGGACAGAGCTAGATGGCCCAAATATGAGCCATCTAGCTTGTAACTAATTTGTAACTGGACTTTTATATATTGTTGTCATAGCAAGAAAGCGCTTTCTATTGAGCTTATCTTAAAGGGGGATTTGGGATGAAGAGGCATTGGCATTGGTTTCTTTTTGTGATAGTAGCTGTATTGTTGGTGGCATGTAATGGGGAAGAGGCAAAGGATGAAGGAGCGGGTGCGGATACTTCTGATGGTGAGACGAAGGCGGTGACGGCAGAAGGGGGCACGATCAAGATTGGGGTGCTTGCTTCGTTAACTGGGGCGCTTGAGTCTTATGGGAAGCAAACACAGCGGGGATTTGATTTAGGGATTGAATATGCAACCGGCGGTACGATGGAGGTCAATGGGAAGAAAATAGAGGTTGTTTATGAAGATACCGAAACGAAGCCTGAGGTGGCTGTGCAGAAGGCTACAAAGCTATTAGAAGATGATCAGGTTGATTTTTTAGTAGGTTCTTCCAGCTCTGGTGATACGCTGGCTGTCCTACCACTTGCTGAGGAGTATGAAAAAATTATGGTGGTAGAGCCTGCGGTGGCTGATAGTATTACGGGTTCAGAATTTAATGAGTATATTTTCCGTACGGGTCGGAATTCCTCACAGGATGCCTATGCAGCAGCAGCGGCCATTGCTGGAGAGGGTGTGAAGATTGCTACGTTTGCACCGGATTATTCGTTTGGCTGGGATGGTGTAAATGCCTTTAAAACAGCAGCGGAGAAATTGGGGGCTGAGATTGTCTTAGAGGAATATGCCGATCCAGCAGCAACTGATTTTACGTCCAATTTACAAAAGGTAATTGATGCGAAGCCTGATTATTTATTTGTGGTTTGGGCGGGGGCTAATTCACCTTGGAATCAAATTGCAGATCTTAAAATTCAAGAAAAGGGCATAAAAATTTCAACTGGGGCGCCTGATATTATTGCACTGCAATTTATGAATCCGTTGATTGGCATGGAAGGCTTCTCGGTGTATTACCATACGCTTCCACAAAATGATGTCAATAAATGGTTAGTTGATGAGCATCAAAAACGCTTCAATGAAGTACCAGATTTATTTACACCTGGTGGTATGTCTGCAGCGATTGCCATTGTGGAGGCATTGAAACAATCGGATGGGGATGCGGATGCTAACAAGCTGATTGACATTATGGAAGGGATGTCATTTGAGACACCAAAAGGCACGATGACGTTCCGCGAAGAGGACCATCAGGCACTTCAGTCAATGTATTCAATTCGCTTAGAGCAGCAAGATGGTGTGGATTATCCTGTACCAGTACTTATTCGTGAATTAAGTCCTGAGGAAACAGCACCTCCCGTTATGAATTAGACATTTGAGAGGCGGCGTCACGCTGTCTCTCTACATAATCACTAGAGATGAAGGGAGTAGAAGATGGAGCCGATACTTTACACCGAAAATTTAACGATTCGTTTTGGCGGACACACCGCTGTAGACCGCGTCAATTTTCAAATGCCAGAAAAGCATTTGAAATCGATCATTGGGCCGAATGGAGCTGGTAAAACCACCTTTTTTAATTTGATAAGCGGAGAGCTAAAGCCAACAACAGGCGATGTTTATTTTAAAGGACAATCGCTGGCCAATAAGTCAGCCATTGAAAGAACTCGTATGGGGTTGGGTCGTTCCTTTCAAATTACGAATGTATTTCCAAACTTATCGGTCCTCGAAAATGTACGTTTAGCCGTCCAATCCAAGGAGAAAATTCGTTATCAGCTATTCCGACATTACAAAAGCTATAAGGCGATTACTGCTAAAGCAGAGGAATTATTGTCTCTCGTTTTACTCGACAATAAACGTAATGCCCTCACAACGATGTTATCGCACGGGGAAAAAAGAAAGCTTGAAATTGCCATGCTATTGGCGTTAGATACGGAAATTTTACTGCTAGATGAACCTACAGCAGGTATGTCATTAGAGGAAGTACCTACGATTTTAGAAGTCATTCGGACAATAAAACAACAAGGGGATAAAACGATTCTGCTCATTGAACACAAAATGGATATGATTTTAGATGTATCCGATTCCATTATGGTGTTGTTTAATGGCCAGCTACTAGCAGACGGTTCACCAGAGGAAATCATGAATAATGATACCGTGCAACATGCATATTTAGGAGGGCTGTACAATGACCACCTTACTGACATTAAATGAGGTTCATACACATATCGGTCAATATCATATTTTGCAGGGCGTTAATTTTGAAGCGAAGGAGGGGCAGGTTACCGTACTGCTGGGACGCAATGGGGCAGGTAAAACGACCACGCTGAAAACGATAATGGGGTTAACGCCGGCGACAAAGGGAGACATTGCTTTTCGCTCTCATTCAATTAAAAAAAGCCCAACCTATAAAGTAGCCAAATTAGGGATTGGCTATGTGCCAGAAAATCAAGGGATCTTTGCGGATTTAACAGTTGAGGAAAATATGAAAGTAGCAATGCGTAAGGAGGATCCTGCGACATTAGAGCGGCAGCAGTATGTGCTTGAGCTATTTCCGGACTTAAAGAAGTTTTGGAAAAAGGCAGGAGGGCATTTGTCTGGTGGTCAAAAGCAAATGCTGTCCATGGCAAGAGCCTTTATCAATGATAGTCAATTAATTTTGATTGATGAGCCGTCTAAGGGACTTGCGCCCATTGTAGTGGAGAAGGTAATGGAAGCCATTGTGGAAATGAAAAAGAAAACGTCCATTGTCCTCGTGGAGCAAAACTTTATCATGGCTAGTCGGATTGGTGATACCTACACCTTAATAGATGATGGCAGGACCGTGCATTCGGGCCATATGAAGGATCTCATTCATAATGAAGAACTAAAGCGGAAATATCTTGGAATTGGATGAAGGGGGTGACCATCTTTGGAGCTTTTCGTCAATTTAATCATTAATGGCTTGGCAACGGGGATGCTGATTTTTTTACTAGCAGCAGGCTTGACGTTAATTTTTGGCTTAATGGATGTGTTGAACTTTGCGCATGGTGGGTTATTTGTTTGGGGCGCCTATGCGGGAATTTTTATTTATATGTTTACGGAAAGTTTCCTTATTGGAATTCTTGGGGCGATTGTGACGGGTGCGTTACTTGGATTAATCACAGAGAAAATTATTATTACGCCCGTTTATGGCAATCATATTCAGCAAATTTTAATTACCCTGGGGCTAATGCTTGTGCTACAGGAACTCATTAAAGTGGTCTTTGGCCCAAATGGTGTTGCGGTAAAAACACCTAGTTATTTAGCGGGTAGCTGGGAAATTGGTGATGTTATTATTATTAAATATCGTTTATTTATCATTGTGATAGGTTTCGTTATTTTTGGTATTTTCCAATACATGCTGAAGCGTACAAAGATTGGATTAATCGTTCGTGCAGGTGTACAGGATAAGGAAATGGCACAGGCCCTTGGTATTCATATTAAGCGTGTATTTTTATATGTTTTTATGGTGGGCGCAGCGTTGGCGGCACTTAGTGGGATGTTGATGGCGCCCTATTCTGGAGTTATTTACGCAGAAATGGGCATGGAGTATGCCATTTTAGGCTTTATTGTAGTGGTCATTGGCGGTATGGGTAGTTTTTCGGGCTCTTTGCTTGCAGCTATTTTAGTAGGGCTTGCGGGTAGCTTTATGGCTTATTATGTGCCTGTCTTGTCACTAGCAGTCAATATGATTCTCATGGCCATCGTGTTAATTTTCCGTCCACAGGGGCTGTTCGCGATGCGAAGGGAGCGAACATCATGAACAATAAAATATCCTTGCGTTATATAGCCTTTTTCCTTTTACTAGCAATTTTTATTGTTCTTCCTTTTGTCAATGATTCGAGAACTTTGCTCATTTTACTAACGCAAATCTTTATTTTTGGGATATTAGCAATGAGCTATGATATTTTACTAGGCTATACAGGAATTGTCTCATTTGGGCACGCTATGTTTTTTGGCATCGGTGCCTATACGACCGCAGTCATGCTCAAGCAAATCGATAATACACTGTTAATCTTTGTGCTGTCCATAGTGACGGGCATGGTTCTGGCAGGGTTCATTAGTTTTTTAGTAGGGTTATTGACCTTGCGTCTGAAAAGTCATTTCTTTGCGATGCTTACGCTTGCTTTTTCAGGATTATTTTTAGTATTAGCTGAAAAGTGGCGCTCTGTCACGTATGGCAATGATGGCTTTACTTTTCGAGCACCCGATATGTTTAGAGATCGGATGACATTTTATTTCTTTGTGCTAGCAAGCCTAGTGCTCATCTTCTTAGCACTTTATCGTTTTGTGAACTCGCCGACAGGTCGCATTTTAATTGCTGTACGAGAAAATGAACAACGGACGAAATCATTAGGCTTTAATACGTTGCACTATAAAGTTATAGCCTCCGTTGTTGCGGGCATAGTGGCAAGCTTTGCAGGCTCCTTATATGCAGTGTCATTGCGTTTCGTCAATACAAGTGTGATGGCAATGGATATTACACTCGATGCCCTCTTAATGACGATAATTGGTGGGGTCGGCACGTTAGTCGGACCATTATTAGGAGCGGCTGTCATTGAATATGCTCAGCACGCTCTATCCGGCTTGGCACGAGATTATCCAATTTTTGAACGCTGGATTATCTTCTTTGGCATTCTTTATATTTTAGCTGTCATCTTTTTCCCAAAGGGCATTATTGGCTCACTAAAACTACTGTTTTGGAAATGGCGAAGAAAGCTAAAACAAAAGGAAGCGACGGTTGCCCTGCCACAGGAAAAGGAGCGATTTGAATGACAATCGGTATTGTTAGTACAGGTATTTATCTACCTCAAAATAAAATGACAGCGCAAGAAATAGCTGCTCTTTCGAATATTCCTGAGGATATTATTCGTCAAAAAATGGGCATTTATGAAAAGCCAATTCCTGGCGCACATGATCATACGGTGCAAATGGGGATATGGGCGGCACAGGAAGCAATTCAAAAGGCAAATATAGATCCTAAAGATATTGATGTTGTTATTTATATGGGGGAGGAGCATAAGGAATATCCTCTCTGGACAGCTTCCATCAAAATGCAGGAGGAGCTTGGTGCGGTCAATGCATGGGCCTTTGATGTGCAATTGCGCTGTGGCACAACGATTATGGCATTGAAGGTAGCAAAAAGCTTAATGGCCGCAGATGAAAGTATTCAAACTATTCTTCTAGCGGGCGGATATCGGAATGTGGATTTTATCGATTATAGCAACCCTAGAACACGTTTTATGTACAATTTGGCGGCTGGTGGAGGGGCCATAGTATTACGAAAAAATGAGGATAAAAACCAGCTATTAGAGGCTGATATTATGACAGATGGTTCTTTCTCGGAGGATGTCGTCGTTCCGGTTGGGGGAACGAAAACACCGTTAACCCCATCCCATT
>NZ_DAMDAY010000159.1:0-8364 GCF_032093475.1 Lysinibacillus sp.
CTTATTCAAAGCCCATTCCGCAGACATTACACGGTTGAGACAAATGGGGTTAAGCCTAATGTTGAGGCAATGCAGGAGGCAGCAAAGGCTATAATCGGTACACATGACTTTTCGTGCTTTTGTGCAGCGAATACAAGTGTGAAGGATAAGGTACGCACGGTTAAGACTCTGCAATTTGAATGGCATGGAGAAGAGCTTCATATGGTGATTGAAGGTAATGGCTTTTTATATAATATGGTGCGTATTATTGCAGGTACACTTTGGGAGGTTGGTGTAGGTCGTCGTACAATAGACAACTTGGCACTTGTAGTCGCTTCTGAAGATCGTGATAAAGCCGGAAAAACCGCGCCACCACAAGGGTTATACTTAGAAAAGGTGTTCTATTAGTGGGGTTCTGAAATTCTGAACAACATCACCAGGTGTTTAATGAAATTGCTTGACTTTAGAAGTCATTCATTATATGATAACAGATGGTATTTTCATTACCACCACAAATAAGCCCCGAAACTTATAGTGTAGTTTAATGAAAAATAACGGTAATCGAATCGATTAGGAGGATATATACATGCGTACAACATTCATGGCTAAAAGTCACGAAGTAGACCGTAAATGGTTAGTAGTTGATGCAGAAGGCCAAACTCTTGGACGTTTAGCTTCTGAAGTAGCTGCAATCTTACGTGGTAAACATAAACCAACATTCACACCAAACGTTGACACAGGTGATCACGTAATCATCATCAACGCTGACAAAATCCATTTAACTGGTAACAAATTAGAAGGTAAACTTTACCGTCACCACACTCAATTCGCTGGTGGTTTAAAAACTCGTACAGCTGGTGAAATGCTAGACAAGTACCCAACACGAATGATCGAATTAGCAGTTAAAGGAATGCTTCCTAAAAACTCTTTAGGTCGCAAAATGTTCACTAAACTTAATGTTTACACTGGAACAGAGCATCCACATGCTGCACAAAAACCAGAAGCATACGAGCTTCGCGGATAATATAAATTAAGAGGAGGATATTACTTTGGCACAAGTTCAATACATCGGCACTGGTCGCCGTAAAAGCTCTGTAGCTCGCGTACGTTTAGTACCAGGTACAGGTAAAATTGTTATCAACAAACGTGAAATCGAAGAATACGTACCATTCGCTGCATTACGTGAAGTAATTAAACAACCATTAGTAGCTACTGAAACTACAGGAAGCTATGATATCCACGTAAACGTTAACGGTGGTGGATACACTGGTCAAGCTGGTGCTGTTCGTCACGGTATCGCTCGTGCTCTACTTCAAGTAGACCCAGATTTCCGTGCTGCATTAAAATCAGCTGGATTACTTACTCGTGATTCACGCATGAAAGAACGTAAAAAACCAGGTCTACGCGGCGCTCGTCGTGCACCTCAGTTCTCAAAACGTTAATATCAGCGTTTATACAAAAACTCTTTCTACTTTTGTGGAAAGAGTTTTTTTGTTAGGAAGCAATATAAAAGAGCAATCTTTGGAGTGATCCCAAAGATTGCTTAGTATTATTTTTTATGAAACTGACGATGTAGTTGATGCACCTGTTCAGCTAGTTCTGCCACCGGGCCTTCTACGATAGTATCTTGAATTACTTCTTGTATGGATAGATTACGAACACGGGATGCAGAAGATATCTCCATATCTTTTAGCCATTGTGCTAATTGTTTAGAGGAGCTAGCATAAACAATTCTTCCTAACCCCACCCAGCCATGAGCCGCAGCGCACATTGGGCAATGTTCGCCTGAAGTGTAAACTGTTGCCGTACTTCTTTCCTCGGGACTCATATTTTTAGCTGCCCAACGTGCCAATGCAAATTCGGGGTGCTGTGTATGGTCACCACCAGATACATGATTTTGATCTTCTGCTAGCACCTCGCCATTAGCAGCCACAAGAATCGAACCGAATGGCTCATCACCAGCATCTAGCGCATTTTGGGCAAGTTCAATACATCTCTTTAGATGCTTTAAATCTGTTTCTTGAATCATGAAAAATCCTCCTTATGTTAGCTATTAGAAGAGCGCTCAGATTCTGCGTTTTTTAAAATACTTACGATTTCATGAAAACCTAATTTTTTCGCATGCTGCAACGGTGTAATACCGTCTCTATCGCCAATATTTAAATCAGCACCATAATCGACCAATAATTGTACGACTTCCTGATGTTTCTCACCGCCATTACCTAATATGACTGCTTCTAATAGGGCTGTCCAATGTAAATGATTAATGTGATTAACATCAATATCTGAATGATTAAGTAGCTCACGAACTACTTCTACATGTCCACGTTCTGAAGCTGGTATGATAGCTACTCCCCCAAAGCGATTCGTTAGCTTTGTATCAGCTCCTGCTGCTATAGCAAGCTTTACTATTTCAAGGTAGCCTGATGCACCTGCATGTAAAAGTACATTCTCAAGATTATTATCTCTACTATTAATATCAGCGCCATGCTCAATAAGTACCCTCACAGTATCCACCTGATTATTATAGGTTGCAGCTAAGACAGCTGTTCTTCCAATTTGATCGGTGGTATTGATATTCACTCCATTTTGCAGAAGCGATAATACTATCTCCGTATTACCGTTCGCCGCGTTAATAATCAATTGATCATCCATTTCCTCCACCTTCTTTCATTATATCTCCACAATAAAGCAGCTAAATGTTACTAGCAGAACTGATTTCGTGCTATAGCATCATTAACCGTCTTATAAAAATATGGTAACATGGAGCATTTTACATGAATAATATTTAAAAAATATGCATGGCTTAGCTTTTTCATATAATAGACAAGGACAGTTGTACAACGATGATAACGAAGAACTTGTTTGATAAGTCAGTTGCCCCATTTAAAATTATTAAAAATATTTTCGCATAAGTTTATGCTTTTTTAAGAAATTATTTAGAGGAAGTTTAACATTCCGTTTTAATATAGTTTTGAAGGTATAAGAAACCTTTCGTTTTTTCATAATGAGTTTGACATAACTCAAAAATATAAACAGTGGAGGTAACTAGCTATGAAAAAGTTCTTAATAATTTCTGTTGCAGCAATGGCACTACTTGCAGCATGTCAAGATAAGGAGCCTGCAAAAGGCAACACTACGAATAGTGAGGAAGTAAAAACAGAAGGTGCTACATCAGAAAATCCAACGAATGACCAAGCGCAGGAGCAATTAACGAAGGGTCAAGAAATGGCCAATATTCTAAGCAGTACAAACTGGCAAGGTACAAAAGTATACGATAAGGATCAAAATGATTTAACCGCGGAGAACTCAAATTTCATCGGTTTAGCAAAGTATGATGTTGCAACAGGTCACTATGAATTTTTTGATGCTGCTACAGGTGAAAGTCGTGACGATAAAGGAACATTCTTTATTACAAATGATGGGAAACAAAGGATTTTAATTTCTGAATCCAAGAACTATCAAGCCGTTGTAGAGATTATTGAGTTAAACGATAGTATCTTTACTTATAAACGAATGGGGAAGGATGCTGCTGGGAATGATGTAGAAGTATTTGTGGAACATATACCTTATAAAGAAAAAGATTTGGCATTTACAGATTCGGATAAAACACTAGATGCATCAACTGGTGATATTGTTACAAACATTGATGGAGACAAAATTTTAGCAAACACACTATGGCATGGAACTGTTGTTTTAGATGAAGCGGGTCATGATGTAACAGAATTCAATTCAAATTTCATCAGCATTGCAAAATATGATGCTGATACAAATAAATATGAATTTTTCAATCCTGAAACGGGTGAAAGTCGTGGAGACTATGGCTACTTTGATGTCATCCATGATAATAAAATAAGAGCTCACGTTTCTCTTGGTGACAATAAATATGGTGTCGCACTTGAAATTACTGAAATGAATGATAAGAAGTTTACGTACAAACGAACAGGTAAAGATAAAGATGGTAATGATGTAACGGTATTTGTAGAGCATGAGCCATACGAAGGTGAATTCGAGCCAGAATTTACAATGCAATAAAATTGTTCTTCCTCCCTTTAATATAGAAGAAACTAAAACTCTCAAGTTCAATACTTGGGAGTTTTTTTTTCTTTCTGGCATAGTTCATCCACTAATTTCGTACACTATATGTAAAAGGGTGGTGGATATGGGTGAAGCGCTGGCTTGCACTAGGAGTAATTATGCTAATGAGTATAGTGGTCGTGGCATATGAAACAAATGCTTCGGACCGTAACTTCTTTTTACCAGACCCACTTGGTGGCATTAAAATTGTCATTGATGCAGGGCATGGTGGGGAGGATGGAGGAGCTTCAAAGGGCGAAGTAATTGAAAAGGATATTACACTTGCAATTGCTCAGCATGTTGAGAAGCAATTAAAGAAGAAAGGCGCAACAGTCGTAATGACACGTACAAAAAATGGAGATGTTATTGATGAGCATGCGCCATCAGAAAAATATGGGACATTAAGAGAACGGAAAAAGCAGGATATCTTTTTAAGAAAGGATATCGTGGAAAAAGAAAAACCAGATGTGTTTATTACTATTCATGCAAATGCCATACCGGAAACAAAATGGCGTGGTGCCCAAGTATTTTATCATAAGGAAGGACATGCTGATGGTGAGATATTAGCTAAAAGTATTCAGCAATCCATTCGTAATAACTTAAAAAACACCGATCGAGAAGCGTTGTCTATTAAACAAATCTATTTACTGAAGAAAGCGGAAGTACCTGCAGCATTAGTGGAAACTGGATTTATTAGTAATGATGAGGAACGTGCACTATTAATAGATAAGAATTACCAAGAAAAAATGGCAGATGCTATAGTTGAAGGTATAGAAGAGTATTTATTAGCTAAAATTGAGTAGAGCAACATCTACAACGTAAATCAAATCATTATGATATACTAACAATGAGACAAGATAAGGGGAGTGTTCGCCGTGATTACTGAACAACAAGTACGAGAAATACTGGGACAACTACAAGATCCATTTTTACATAAATCGCTTGCAGAAACAGATGGTATTACAAACGTAGCAATTAAAGAAGAAAAAAATCATGTCAGTGTAAAAGTTGCGATCGCTAAATTAAACACACCAGAACAATTACAGCTTCAAATGAAAATTGTTGAGGTTTTAAAAGAAGCGGGTGCAAACACAGTCGGTATTCGCTTTGAAGAATTATCAGCAGAAAAATTACAAAGCTTCCGTGGCACAGCTACAGAATCAGAAGCTCAGGATATTTTATCACCATTAAGCACAGTTCAAGTAATTTCTATTGCTTCTGGTAAAGGTGGTGTAGGTAAGTCTACTGTATCTGTTAACTTAGCTGTTGCTTTAGCCCGTTTAGGTAAAAAAGTGGGCTTAATTGATGCAGATATTTATGGATTTAGTGTGCCAGATATGATGGGTGTTACAGATATGCCTAAGGTAGTAGACAATCGTATATACCCAGTAGATCGCTTTGGTGTAAAAATGATTTCTATGGGCTTCTTTGTGGAAAACAATGCACCTATCGTATGGCGTGGGCCAATGTTAGGTAAAGTATTAGATCAATTCTTCCGCGATGTTGAATGGGGAGAGCTTGATTATTTACTATTAGATTTGCCACCGGGAACAGGTGATGTAGCATTAGATATTCATCAAATGTTACCGTCATCAAAAGAAATCGTTGTTACAACACCACATCCAACAGCTGCATTTGTTGCAGCTCGTGCAGGCGCTATGGCTCTGCAAACAGACCATGAAATTTTAGGTGTTATTGAAAATATGGCTTGGTTTGAATCTAAATCAGGCGAGCGAGAATTTGTCTTTGGTCAAGGCGGTGGTCCTAAGCTAGCTGAAGAGCTACGTACAGAGCTACTTGGACAAATCCCACTTGGGCAACCTGATTGGACGGATGAAGATTTTGCTCCTTCTGTTTATGCTGAAAACCATTCAACAGGTCAAATTTATTTAGATATCGCAACGAAAGTCATTGAGAAATTAAGTAAATAAATAAAAAACCGGATAATCTCCACTTTGGGGAAAATCCGGTTTTTATATTGCTATTCTGGTTATTCAGTGCCTTTTTGCTCCTTATCCGTACCGCCACCACTATCGCCACTTGCTTCCTTCTTATCGCCACTTCCAGATGAACCCGTTTCGCCGCCGCCACTCTTTTTAATAAGTTCTTGCCATTTAGATTGCATTAAAGGGCTTTCGATTGTATCCTTCACGACTTCCTCCATTTGCTTGCGCATATTGGATGATTTTAGGATGGTTTCTAACTGCTTCTGCATATCAGGTTGCCCGAAAAAAGCCTCCATATCCTTTTGGAAAGTAGGATCTTTTATTAATTCCTTCATAATATCCTGTTGCTGTTTTTGCATGCTTTTCGCAACAGTTTCTTTAAATTTTGGATCTTCAAAGGTTTTCTTCCAAAAGTCTTCTGCTTCCTTGGAAAGTAATGTTTCTTCTGTAGCCTTTTTCACTTCATCATGCTCTAAAATCAAAAGCTCACGGAAACTTGGCTCTTCTAAAAGCTGTCGCAATGCCTTCTTACCATCCTCTGTTTGTAAAGAGTCGATCATGATTTTTTTTATTTCATCATAGGACATGGTAGAGGTTTTATCTTGTGCACAGGCAGAAAGAAAAAGCATTAAAATCAATAATAAGATGAATTTTCGCATCGACAATCAGTCCTTTCTCTAGATAGACTCTTTCAATTATTGTTCACATTTCTGATGACTTTATGTATTGGATAGGATGAGAATTAGCTTTTTTAACAATGCATTGATAAAATAAGGACAGATATATTGAGAAATTGGGGGACTTTTAGTTGTGACGATACGAAATTGGGCAAAGTTTTTCTTCTTTGCAATGCTCGTTGGTGGTGTAGTCAACGGAGTTTTTAGTTTATTTATTCGCTGGGAATTCTTCCAACCCTACATAGTAAACGGTCAATGGGGCGAGTTTTTTGCTGGTCTTTTATGGATGGTTTTCTTAGGCTTTACAATGAGTGTTATTGCACAGGCAGGTTTTTTTGCTTATTTAACACTTCATCAAGTAGGTGTAAATATTTTTAGAACACTGACATTATGGAATTGGGTACAGCTTTTATTAATCGCAATTACTATTTTTGATATTGTCTTCTTCCGTTTCGTACCGGGGGTAAAGGATGGGCAAAGCTGGTTATTTTATACGGGTTTATTGATCGTTCTCATTTTTGGAGCATTAGCGACAGCGGTCCAAAAAGTAAAATTAACAGGAAAAAAACATGTATTAATTTCTGCCCTTTTCTTTATGATTGTGATTACAACATTGGAATGGACAATTGCTTTAATGGGTCGTGATGAAAACATTAATGAATATGTTGCGCTATTATTATTCCCGTTATTGGCTGTTAATGCGTATCAATTATTAGTATTACCGAAATATAATGCAAAATCCGATGAAGATCGTCAAAAATTAGAAGCACGTCGCAAAGCACGTCGTCAACAAGCAAAAAATGCATAAGAAAAATTGCCTCTACTAATGGAGGCAATTTTTTTATGGGGATTTTTTTGTTTGAACCTTATAGCCAAATATATTTTCTTCAATTGACATAAACTTATTTTGTTGTATAAGTTTATTTAGATCTTTAAAAGGTATTTTATTGTTTTGATGGAGCGGGAAAAATACAAAATCGCCTTTTTGCAATTTTGGAGTCTTCTCACCTTGCCAAATAAGAGAAGGTGACAATAAATTCATTTGTTGCTGAAACAGAGATTTTTGCAGGTCCTGTGAATATTGATGATTCCGAGTAGCGAACCACAGTGGTTTTTCCTTCAAATATTTTTCATAGGTATTAATTTCTTTTTCTATGAGAGCAATGTCTACTGGTTCATCTGTTGAATCTTCTGGGCCAAGCAACCCCGTAGGTAATTTTCGTTCATGTATGATTTTTATATGTTCGGGGGAACGCTTAATCCAATCTGTATCTAAAAGTAAAAGTGGATAAGGTTCTTTTACCGTTTGGAGCCATTCTAATAGAGAGTCATCTGAGAATGAAATCTCAACAATAAGAGACGTACCATAATGTCCTTTCGTGACTACTACTGGTGCATTAGCAATATTAAATACAGAAATCATCGTTGAATTTATAGGCTTTAGAAAAACAAAGAGAGTTACGATAAAAAGCAGTGAAATCAACGTTTTGCGGACCATAATAATAACCCCGTTTCTAAAATTTTAAAGAAAAAATGAATCTCTTTAAAAAAACTTATGATTTACTGTTGACTTTCATGAATAATCGATGTTATTATGTATAAGTCGCCAAGAGGTGACAGAGAAATCAACAACATGAACCTTGAAAACTGAACAAGCAAAACGTAATCAATAAAGTTTTAAGTAA
>NZ_DAMDAY010000160.1:0-8120 GCF_032093475.1 Lysinibacillus sp.
GGATACGCTCCTTTTTCGCTTGCTAAAGCGTTAGAGGCACGAATTGTTAGGTAGGCGATGTCCTCATAAAGCTTGTCCGCAAATTCTACAGCTTCATCTGATTCCCACTGAATTTCCTTTAAGGCTAATAAATGATGCCAGCCAAATGTGCCAAGTCCAATACCACGGTAGCGTAGGTTCGTACGCTCTGCTTGTTTCACAGGGATAGTATTTAACGCAATAACATTATCAAGCATACGTACCTGAATCGGAATTAACCGCTCTAAGACATTAGCAGGCACGGCTCTTCCTAGATTAATAGAGGACAAGTTACAAACCACAAAATCTCCAGGCTTGCGACGAGTCACGATAACATCGTCTTCTAATGTAATGGATTCAAACTCTGTTGCTGACATATTCTGGAATATTTCTGTACACAAATTCGAACTATAAATCATTCCTTCATGCTTATTCGGATTCATGCGGTTCACTTCATCTCGGTAAAACATGAATGGAACGCCAGTTTCGAGTTGTGAGCGCATAATACGCTTCATAATATCGATGGCTGGTACTACTTCACGGCTTAATAATGGATTAGCAATACATGCTGCATATTTCGTGCGGAAGGAGCCATTGCCCTTTGTTTCATCGTAGAAATCCTCTAAAGAGAAGCCCATCACTTCACGTACTTCATGTGGATCAAATAAGTGCCATTCTCCACGGGCTTCTACTGTTTCCATAAATAGATCTGGTAAACATAGCCCTGTGAAAATATCATGGGCACGTAGTCGTTCATCACCATTGTTTAAGCGTAAATCTAAAAACGTAAAGACGTCCTTATGCCAAACATCAAGATAAACCGCGATGGCTCCTTGACGTTGCCCTAGCTGATCGACAGAGACAGCCGTATTATTGAGCTGCTTAATCCACGGTAGCACACCACTTGATGCACCTTTGAAGCCTTTAATGGACGAGCCACGGCTACGAATTTTGCCCATGTAAACGCCTATACCACCACCATATTTAGACAATGTTGCGACATCCGTATTCGTATCGTAAATGCTTTGTAGGCTGTCATCCACTGTATCGATGAAGCAACTTGAAAGCTGACCATGTGTCTTACCAGCATTTGATAGTGTCGGTGTTGCAACAGTCATATATAAATTACTCATCGCCCAGTAAGCTTCTCGCACTTTTTCTAGACGATTTTCTGTTTCATCCTGCATTAATGTCATGGCTATGACCATCCAACGCTCTTGTGGGAGCTCTACAGGTGTTTTTGTATAATCACGTACAACATAACGATCCATTAATGTCTTCAAGCCAATATACGTGAATAGCTCGTCACGACTAGGTTCTAAATAGCTGGCTAATTGTTGAAGCTCCTGCTCATTATATTTTGTTGTTAAGCTTTCATGATATAAGCCCGCTTCAGTGTAGTGTGCAAGATGAGCTGGAAATTCTTGATAAACATCCTTTGGTGAAACGCCACGTCGCGTTGCAAATTGATCGTATAATTTTTCTAAATAAATGTGTGCAGCCACAAATGTCCAATAGGGCTCTTCCTCATCAATTAGGCTAAGTGTTTGTAAAATCATCGCATCCGCCCATGCTTCAAATGTGGCATTGTCGTTTTTTCGTAGCCAACGATCCGATAACCTTACAAAGCTTTCAAGCTCATCCTCCGTGTAACTATTTTTTAACTTAGCTAGTTGCTGTTCGATTTGAATTGTCATGTACACATTCTCTCCCTTTCTTTCTCCAAGCAACACAAAAAGCGATCACGCAACTTCTATCGGTTACGTGATCGCTGTAAAATCGGAAATGGAAATGAAGGACGTGCACACAAAGAAGTGAACAAATCTCTCGCCTCCACTTCTCAATCCCCGAAGAATGTGTTGCTGTCTTGAACATCTCGGCAGGTCTCCTGGCTCATGCTTCCTCCAAATAATCACCTTCCCGTTTTTTCAACAGTGGTCTCTTGATTATTTGTCAGCACTTACAGTTGCGGGGACAGCTTCGGCTTAAGATGACTCTTGTTCCGAATTCCCTTTTAAACCATATTGGTACCGCTTGTCCAAATACTATATATTGTGTTTTAACTCCTAAACAAATCTAACATATTGTGTTTCGTGTTGCAATAGGTGTTTCGTACCTTGCGATTTTTAAGGCAGCCCTTTTGCTCGAAACAAGCCCTAATACGGTGCAGTTTTGCGTAGTTTTTCAAAATTTCTTTGGAAATAATTTTGTGCCTGCTGCTCTTTTTTAGGATCGATGCCAAGCAAAATGACCGAACAAGGACCTGCTGATTTGGTCAGATCAAGCGAACTTTCAACTTGTTGCTGTCCAAAAAGACGCGCTAATTCGCCTTGTAGCCCCTTTGACCCGACTGGCCAAACTTGCTGCACGATATCCGCCTGCCATGCCTGAAAAATGGGCTGAAGCTGTGCAACGTCTTCTGGATGCGCTAACACTTCTTCCCCTACAAGCGGCAAGCCATAAGTGTACCAGCTGAGCTGTTCATGGTCAAATGGTTGACGTTGTTGTATTTCCCCAAGCATCGTAATGGCTACACCTGACTGTAGCGTGGGCATATTCGATTCCGTACTTCCTGCGATTGCAGGACAGGCTATACCAGTTTCCTCAAACACCTGTTGAATACCTCTTTCATAACGTGTCCATGCCGTATCACCAGAGAAATTAGCGAGTAAAACTTGGCAAGGTAATGCCTGTGCCGCAAGCTGCTCTAAAAATGTCACACGTGCTGTCATGTAAGCTGTTAGTTGGTCAGATGCTGACACTACATCTTGTGGCTTTTCCCCAATGGCTGCCGCATTATCCATTGTCACAATGAACGTGCCCACTTTCATAGCATTTCTCATTGAACGCGACCTTCCTTACGCAAAAAGACCTTTGATAAAACAGGCATCACTACTGCAACAATGACTAGGTTAATAACAGTTGCCATAAGAATGCTACCTAATGCACCCCAGAAAAAGGCGGGGCTTATTAAAAAATAAAAAGGTAATGGTGCCACAATGCCATTCAATACGAGTGCCACTGGCCATTTCCAAACATGTAGACCTTTTCTATGCATTACGCCAAAGATCCACACGACGATGAACATTTCGATCGCGATGATAAGATGTAGTGGTCCTAATGGAAATCCAGCAGTCAACGCTGTAATAAAATGACCGATAAATCCAGCAAGACCTGCAAAAAATGGGGATAAAAAGACTACGCCCAAAAAGGCAGGAGCCGAGTCGAGTGCAGCAGTCGAAATAAATGCCGGCACCTTAATAACTGCCCCTACTGCACAAATGGCTGCTACCATTGCTGTCAATATCCAATTCCTTAATCTTTGTCGATCCATTCCATGTCCTCTTTTCTGTAGTATGTTTACCTCACTTCAGCTGTTCGGCAAGTCCGTACCAAATACGTACAACTTGCTCGGCTTCAATGAATAAAGCCTGATATAAACGACCACATGTATCGCGTAAGAGTCGCGCTTGTTTGTCTATTGGCACAACACCGCGCCCCATATCGTTAACAATGAGCGCTAGCATACAGTGCTGTTCAAGCCTCCTGAAGGTTGCAAGTACCGCTTGAACCACTTGGTCATCGTCCTCTAGATTTTGAGTCATCAACCAGTTTTCTAAATTTCTAATCACTAGCACTTCACAGGCTGGTGCGATCTCTGGTAGATTGCCATCGACAAGGGCGACCTGTCGCTCTTTATACAAGCCCATCACATAGTCGGTTTTACCGTTATAGGCTCCTCCAATAAAGACGTGCATCTTGCTCCCTCCTCCCAAGCCTTTCTTGTAAACGTTAAAATAAATTGTTTGTCATGTGGTACATCATACGACCAAAAAGGCTGTTCTGTTGGGGCATAGGCCACGAGTAAGGCACGAATGACCCCGCCATGCACCACTAAAGCATACTGATCCTCATCCTTCGGTAAATGGCTAAAGCCTTCCACAGCACGTGCCACAAAGTCATGAAAAGCCTCTCCTTGTGGTGGTGGCGTCTTAATCGGATCATCTAGCCATGCACGATAGTGAGCATTCGATTTTAATTCATCATATGTTTTCCCTTCAAATGCACCAAAGTTCGTCTCACGAAAGCGAGCATCTGCATGATAGCTTGCGTTCGGAAAATAATGAGCAGCGGTTTCTCGACAGCGCCGTAAATCACTCCCATATACGTTTGTTACAGCATCATCCACCATAGAAAGCGTGGTTGGATTAGCTAATGGGGCATCTGTCCAACCAAGATAGCGTTTTTCTAGATTCTCCTTTGTTGGCGCATGCCGCATCAAGCGCACAGTAACAATGTCACCCATAGCACAACCTCCATCCCTTCAATAGATGCACCAAGTAAATCCCCTGATACACCACCAAAATTACGTAGCGTAAATTGTCTAAAAATCAACAGTGCGAATGCTAAAACAGTAACTAATACAATGGGCAGCAGAGAGAATTGAGTAAAAATGACAACAACCGCCAGAGCTATGCCCAGTGATAACAGCATGAACACTTTTAAGAGACTTGCGTGAATATGGGATTTAAAAAAATACGCAAGACCTTTTTCTTTCGAACAGTCGAGGGACAGAAAATAAAAGCTCATCCCAACTCTAGTGAGAAAAGGTACAAACAGCACCATCCATAAGGCGAATTTGTGTTGGACGAAAAGCTCATGGAGGACAACAAATTTCCCCATTAGTAAAAACAGCACAGACAATACACCGAAAGCGCCAACACGTGGGTCGTCTAAAATTTCTAACCGCTTGTCCCGATCTCGGTAGGAAAAATAAGCATCACCCATATCAATAAAGCCATCTAAATGCAAACCACCAGTCCATAAGGCAAAAAGCGCTATGATTATAAAAGCTAGCATGACCTCACTGCTCGCTGTCCACTGTGTGAGACCGTAGAGTACTGCTGCCACAGTTGTTCCCATTAACGCTCCTAACCAAGGTAAACAGGCAAACATCCCTGTAATCGTTGGCCTAGTTAACGGTAGCTCTTTATGTACTGGCAAAACCGTAAAAAATTGAAATGCCAATTGTAGGCTATGCCAAACAGTTTTCATCGTCTTGCCTTCTTTCTTGATTATTTCCATCTCTTTACAATACCATAATTCATTTCATAGGCCTCCTGTGCAATGGCAACGAACCATTGATGCCATTGGCCGAGTGTTCGTCGGTATAACTCTACTTCATCACTATCATATGGTGGCTCATCAAATAGTTCATTGGAGACAACTAAAAAAGTCACATCCTTATTTAGTAATGAAAGGATGGCCTGTTTGATGTTCAGTAGCTTGTTTTCTAAACAGCCTGGCTGATCTATACATGGCGTACCACTGTCAAAGCCCTCATAAAAAGCATTTGTTAGCCACGTTGTCACGCAGTCCCACAGCACCACATCCCCATTTTGGAGTGTTGCTAAAACCTCTGCCATGTCATAGGGTGCCTCCACCGTTAGCCACTGCACAGGTTGTGCCTGCCGATCTGCCTGATGTCGGTCAATCCGCTTAGCCATTTCACGATCTAAGGCGATGCCAGAAGCCAGATAAATTAAACGTTTTGTGGGACCTAGCTGTGCTTGGTAATGCTGAATCGCTGTTCGCTCAGCAAAATGGGATTTCCCACTACGAACACCACCTGTAATAAAAATGAGTGGCATCAGGACACCTCCTATTGTAAATGATGAAGATTGCCAATTTCTTTCACAGCCCATTGTTGCTCTTGTCGTTCAATCACTGTCACACTTGTTCCATGAATGTATGGGGCTGTCCATAGCTCACTTATACTTCGCTGTAAAATAGCGTTAACGATACATTTAATGGTTACTGCATGAGAGACAATGAGAACCGTTTCATCGGGATGTTGATCCGCTATTTTCTTTAATGTAAACATGGCTCTTTCTGTCACAGCACCAAAGCTTTCCGTATGTGTTGCAACAAACTGTGCTGGGTAATTAGTATAGAGCTCATAATCAAGCTTATGATTGGCGAGAATGTCTTCAATTGTTTGGCCTTGCCAATCCCCTAAATAGATTTCACGTAAATCATCCTCATAAATAATCGGAAGCTTGCGCTTAGTGGTCAAAATGTCCATCGTCTCCCTTGCACGTCCACTTGAGCTACAATAAGCAGCTGCAAACTGAATAGGCTGGAGTTGCTTGTGAAGTCTTTGTGCTGCTGCTCTACCATTTTCCGTTAATGGAGAGTCCAGCCAGCCCTGTAGTCGTTGCTCTTGATTCCATTGTGTTTCCCCATGTCTTACTAGATAAAAAGTTGTCACTTTTCTCTCCCCTTATTTGCGTTAAACCAAGCTTGCAGACAATTATGTAAAGAAGTCATGGCCGCAATATCTTTTATCCCTATACGGAACCATTCACCCTGTAACCCTTGAAAGTTTTTTGTATGACGTAAGACAACCCCTTGTCCGAGGCAATACGTGAAAAAGGGATCGGCCTGCTGTCCTTGTGGTAACGTGAAGCACACATAATTCGTCACACTGTTCGTTACTTGACAGCCGTTTTCTTGTAAATACTGATGTAATCGCCCTCTTTGTGTTGTCGCATAGGCAATCGCCTGCTGACAATACTGCTGTTCATCTAAACAGCCTGCACCAATCACAAGTGCAAAGGCATTTAAATTCCAATGAGGCAGCATGTCCTTTAAAGTGCTTACAATGGATGAATGCGCGACTAAATAACCAAGTCGTAAACCTGGAATCGCATACATTTTGGTCATCGAACGCACCACTATCACATGTGGATTTTGCGCGCAATGATGAATCATAGAATACGCTTCACCCACCCAATCCATAAAGGCCTCGTCGATCACAAGCTCACAGCTAACACTTCTTCCGTGCTCCACTAAAGCGAGTAAATCTTCTTTTTTCGGTAATACCCCTGTTGGATTATTTGGCGTACAAATATAAAGAGCGTCCGCCTTCTCCATTTCCTGCTTGAGCACATCCATTGGCAATGTGTAATGAATAAAATCAGTCACCAAAATAGGCACAATATCCGCACCTGCAGCCCGCAAAGTTCGCTCATATTCAGAAAAAGTTGGATGTACGATAATGACACGCTTGCCCACATAGCGTCTTGCTACTACACTAAAGAGCTCTGATGCCCCATTGCCTAGTAAAATCGTCTCCTTTGCGACCTGATGAAAAGCAGCAACCTTCGTTAAAAAAGGCTCGCCATCAGGATCTGGGTAGCGCTGAATAAGCGGATAAAGTGTTCGCCAACGAGCCTCTACAAAGGCTGGTGGTCCCTCAGCATTGACATTTTCGCTAAAATCATAAACTACTTCTGGCATCGTTAAGCCTAATTGCTGATAGACATTGTGCGGATTTGCTCCGTGATTAGGTAATGGCATAAATAAGCACCTCCACAGCTAACATCACAAGCGTAAAGAGTATTGTGGCAATACGCATATGAATAATAGATGTTGCAATATGTTCCTTCGTCAAAGGGACTAATTTTTCTCCCATAATAGCCCTATGAGAGACAACCCCCTGATACGTATTTTTCCCACCAAGCTGCACACCTAG
This sequence comes from Lysinibacillus sp., assembly GCF_032093475.1. Taxonomy (NCBI): domain Bacteria; kingdom Bacillati; phylum Bacillota; class Bacilli; order Caryophanales; family Bacillaceae; genus Lysinibacillus; species Lysinibacillus sp. Next base: position 7,556 of record NZ_DAMDAY010000160.1, read on the forward strand.
CTGAACGGCCGTCGCTGCCTCTAAATAGCCACTGTTTGGACTTGGATGCTTTTTAGCGTCCTGTGCCCAAATCTTTAGCCGCTTGCCAAGCGTTCGATCAGTTTCATTTTTCGTGCCAAGGACAATAAGGAAGCCTGTCATTCGACTTGGAATAAAATTCAATACATCATCGAGCTTTGCCGAGAACATTCCAAAGTCTTTGTATTTGTCATTTTTATAGCCAACCATTGAATCTAATGTATTGACAGCCTTATAGCCCCATAAACCAATTGCACCAAATAAGAAGGCATAAAAAAGTGGAGCTGTCACACCATCGCTTGTATTTTCAGACACCGTTTCTACTACACCACGCACAATCTCATCTTCTCCCAGCTTATCGGTGTCACGACCGACAATCCACGACAGCTTGACACGTGCCTCTGCAAAGTCACCTTTAACAAGTGGCTCATATACAGCCATCGCAGCCTCCTTCAAGCTCCGCTGAGCGAGGCCAATCCCAATGAGAAGTCCCTCTACAAGGATGCCAAAAATAATACTTACCTGATAGCTAAGAAGCAAAATCAAT
>NZ_DAMDAY010000161.1:0-8094 GCF_032093475.1 Lysinibacillus sp.
AGCGGGTTTCTCACACTTTGGAGCCGGTCTCCACTTCCTTTGAGCGGATTTCTCACACTTTGGAGCGGGTTGCCACACTCTTTGAGCGGATTTCTCACACTTTGGAGCGGGTTGCCACTTCCTTTGAGCGGATTTCTCACACTTTGGAGCGGGTCTCCACTTCCTTTGAGCGGGTTTCTCACACTTTGGAGCGGGTCTCCACTTCCTTTGAGCGGATTCCTCACACTTTAGAGCGGGTTTCTCAAACTTTAGAGCCGGTCTCCACTTCCTTTGAGTGCATTTCTCCCATAAAAGGGTTCTATCCCTTCTTTAAGCGGAGTTCTCTCTCTTCTGAACGGTGTCCACACTTATTTGATCGATTTCCCCATTATACAGAGCGACTTTCTCCTCCATTAATTCATCAACATAACCTAACATCAGGCTTTATTTCAGTAAATGTTTACTAATGACTAATCTTTGAATCTCACTTGTGCCTTCATAGATTTCTGTGACCTTTGCATCGCGGAAGTAGCGTTCTACTGGATAATCTTCTGTATAGCCATAGCCGCCAAATACTTGAACAGCTTCGATTGCAGTTTGTACAGCTGTTCGTGATGCAAAGAGTTTAGCCATTGAGGCTTCCGCTCCACAAGGTAAACCTTTTGCACGTAAATCTGCTGCGCGATAGACTAATAGTTTTGCTGATTCAACCGCTGTTGCCATATCAGCTAGCTTAAAGCCAACCCCTTGTTGTGTAGCAATTGGTTTACCAAATTGTACACGTTCCTTTGCATAAGCAGTAGCCGCTTCTAGTGCTGCTTCAGCAATACCTAATGCCTGTGCTGCAATACCAATGCGTCCAACATCTAAATTGGCCATCGCAATCTTGAAGCCTTCCCCCTCTTCCCCAAGTAGGTTGTCGGCTGGAATACGACAATTATCAAATGTTAATTGAACAGTACGTGAGCCGTGTAAGCCCATTTTCTGTTCATCTTTTCCAATAATTAAGCCAGGTGTTCCTTTTTCGACAATAAAGGCCGAAATACCTCGTGTTTTATCAGTAGGGTTAGTCGATGCGAAGACAATATACACATCAGCCTCACCACCATTTGTAATAAATACTTTTGAGCCATTTATGACGTATTCATCGCCATCTTTTACTGCCTTTGATTGTAATGAACCAGCATCCGAACCTGCACTCGGCTCTGTTAAACAAAACGCCCCTAAATATTCCCCTGCTGCAAGCTTAGGTACATAACGTTTCTTTTGTTCTTCATTCCCGAAGTAAATGATAGGATTTGTACCTACCGATGTATGCACCGATAAAATAACCCCCATTACAGCGCTTACTTTCGATAGTTCATTGATCGCAATAATATACGATGTAAAATCCATACCAGATCCACCTAAGTCTTCTGGTGTTGTAATCCCCATTAATCCTAGTTCACCCATTTGTTGAAGAATCTCTCGGGGGAATTCCCCTGCCTCCATTCGCTCTACCCATGGTTGAATTTTTTCTTGAGCGAAATTACGAACCATATCGCGCATCATAATTTGCTCATCTGTAAATTGCAAATGCATCTATAATGTCACCCCTCTAAGTTGTCCGTTGCATCTATAACCCCATCCCCATAGGATTATTCATATACGTAAAAGCCTCTTCCTGATTTTTTCCCTAGCCAGCCTGCTGCTACGTATTTGCGAAGCAGTGGACAAGGACGATATTTACTATCTCCTAGACCCTCATGTAAAATCTCCATGATGTATAGGCAAGTATCTAAGCCAATGAAGTCTGCTAATGTTAATGGTCCCATTGGATGATTCATACCAAGCTTCATAACATCGTCAATTGCTTCCTTTGTAGCTACGCCTTCATAAAGTGCATAAATTGCTTCATTAATCATCGGAAGCAAGATTCTATTTGAAATAAAACCTGGGAAGTCATTTACTTCCACTGGTGTTTTTGATAACTTAATCGTCATCTCTTCAACAGCTTTGTACACTTCATCCGCTGTTGCTAATCCCCTAATGATTTCTACAAGCTTCATAACAGGTACCGGATTCATAAAGTGCATCCCAATTACTTGTTCCGGACGATTTGTTACCGCTGCAATCTCTGTAATTGGCAGTGAAGATGTATTCGTAGCTAAAATAGCATGTGTAGGTGCAATTTCATCAAGTTGCTTAAAAATGGATTGCTTAATGTCCATATTTTCTACAGCTGCCTCAATGATAATGTCTACATCACTAGCATCCTGTAAATCTAGTGACATAGTAATTCGACCTAGAATAGCCGCCTTCTCATCCTCCGTTTTACGACCCTTTTCTATATCACGTGAAAGATTTTTTGTAATAACCCCAATCCCACGCTCGAAGAATTCTTGTTTGATATCGTTTAATTTCACTTCATAGCCTGCTTGTGCACAAACCTGTGCAATGCCAGAGCCCATTTGCCCTGCACCAATGACCATTACCTTTTGAATTCCCATTAGTTCAGTCCCCCTGTTTTCGGTACTTCTATCATAATTGCATCTCCTTGACCACCGCCTGAACAAATTGCTGCAATGCCAATACCCCCACCACGGCGCTTTAATTCATGTGCAAGCGTTAAAATAATACGTGCTCCAGACGCCCCAATCGGATGACCTAAAGCAACTGCACCGCCATTTACATTGACCTTTTCTGCATCTAAATCAGCTAATTGCTTGCTAACTAAAGCAACTGCTGCAAAGGCTTCATTAATTTCAATCAAATCAATATCAGCTAATGATTTATTAGTCTTTTTCAGCAATTTATTAATAACAAGACCAGGAGTTTGCGGGAAATTTTCAGGCTCTATTGCTAGCTCTTCGTGCCCAATAATTACTGCCAAGGGCTCTCTGCCTTCACGTGCTGCTCGTTCCTCACTCATAACAACAAGGGCACATGCACCATCATTAACGCCAGGTGCGTTACCTGCTGTAATTGTGCCATCCTTATCAAAGGCTGGTTTCAGCTTCGCTAGTACCTCCAAGGATGTACCTGCTCTTGGTGCTTCGTCTGTATCGACAATAAGCGGCTCGCCTTTGCGTTGAGGAATCTCTACCGGTACGATTTCTTCTGCAAAATATCCTTTGTCAATTGCTGCAAGAGCACGTTCATGACTGCGTACTGACCAAGCATCCTGCTCCTCACGGCTTAGTGAAAACTCTTGAGCCGTCGCATTGCCATAGCTCCCCATATGTGGTCTTGCTTTATCGAAAGCACAAGTTAGACCATCATATAGCATGCCATCCACCATTGTGGAATCTCCCATTCTTAAACCATTTCGACCATTTAATAGATAGTACGGAGCATTGGACATAGACTCCATTCCACCAGCAACAATCACTTCTTCGTCCCCTAATCGAATCAATTGATCGGCTAATGTTACAGCCCGCATCCCCGACGCACAAACTTTATTAATTGTTTCTGTTTTTACCTCTATTGGTAAATTGGCTTTTATTGCTGCCTGTCGAGAAGGAATTTGCCCCTGTCCCCCTTGTAATACAGAGCCTAAAATCACTTCATTGACTTCTTCTGATGCAATATTTGCTTTCTCTAATGCACCTTTTATTGCAATTGCCCCTAAATCACTTGCATGTAATGGCGATAATGAACCACCAAATTTACCAAATGCTGTTCTTGCTCCTGCTAAAATTACAGTTCTATTCAAGTAAAACACCCCTTTTGTTTTACGTACTCGATGAAGTAGTGAAGCATTTTATTGACTGAACGCTCGCTCGACTCCTATCGATAAAAAATGGGAGTTTGTTATTTCAACTCCCATTTCTATTTAATCTTATTCTACAAAACAATTTTTTATTGTGCAATTTATATTTTTCAGATAACTAAAATATTTCTGCAATAGTGATCATTTTTCTGCGTTTGCTTCAACATTCTCGTCTTGTTGAATGTTTTCTACTGACGCTACGACTTCTTCAAGTGTATCTTCTTTTGCTTCTTCAGAAGATTGTTCTGTAGCCTTCACTTTTTCACCAAACACTGATCGCTCTAGTAATTCTGCAACATCAAATGTTCCAATTGAATCTTCCACTTCTTTTGCCTTTGTTCCATCCTCTAGCATTGTTAAGCAGTAAGGACATCCAGAGGAAATAACAGATGCATTTGTTGCAAGAGCCTGCTCTGTACGCGCCACGTTAATGCGGTTACCGACATGCTCTTCCATCCACATTAAGCCTCCCCCAGCACCACAGCACATAGCTGATTCGCGGTTTCGTTCCATTTCTACAAGCTTCACGCCTGGAATACCTCGTAAGATTTCACGCGGAGCATCATAGACATCGTTATAACGTCCTAAGTAACAAGAATCATGGAAAACAATTGTTTCATGCACCTCATAATTTAGCGCTAGACGATTTTCTTCAATCAACTGATTTAATAATTCAGTATGGTGATAAACTTCACCTTTCCAGCCAAAATCTTGATATTCGTTTTTAAAGATGTTGTAAGCATGAGGGTCAATTGTTACGATTTTTTTCACATCGTTTTTAACAAACTCATCAATATTTGCTGTAGCTAGCTCCTGGAATAAAAATTCATTGCCTAAACGTCGAGGTGTATCCCCAGAGTTTTTCTCTTTATTACCTAAAATTGCAAACTTCACACCAGCTTCGTTTAATAAGCGGCAGAACGCCAAAGCAATTTTTTGAGAACGGTTATCGAATGCCCCCATCGAGCCAACCCAGAATAAGTACTCCATTTCCTCACCAGATTTTTTCAGCTCTTTTACTGTTGGAATATGGATTGTTGGATCAAGGTCACGCCAGTTTTCTTTCTCTTTACGGTTTAAGCCCCAAGGGTTTCCTTGTCGCTCGATATTTGTCATAGCACGTTGCGCATCTGGGTTTACTTTCCCTTCCGTCATTGTTAAATAACGACGTAGGTCAATGATTTTATCAACATGCTCATTCATTACTGGACATTGATCCTCACAGTTACGACAAGTCGTACAAGCCCAAATTTCTTCTTCCGTAATGACATCGCCAATTAAAGATGGACTGTAAATATCTTCAATCACAGCACCTTCAGCACCAGCAGCCATTGCAAGTTGATTACCCTTTGTATTGGCAAAGAATTGATATGGTACCCAAGGCTTTTGCTTCGTTACAACAGCTCCAGTAAATGTTAGATGATCGCGTAGTTTTACGATTAAATCCATTGGAGATAGCATTTTTCCTGTTCCTGTTGCTGGACACATATTTGTACAGCGCCCACATTCTACACAAGAATACAAATCTAGCATTTGCTTTTGCGTGAAGTCCTGTATGCGCCCAACCCCAATTGAAGGCATATCCTCTTCACTTTCAGCGTTTTCACCAGCTTCTTCTAAAGCCTCAAAATCGATTGGTGTTAATGTACCTGTGCGATCTAAACGATTCATGTAAACGTTTAGCGGACTTACAATTAAATGGAAATGCTTAGATTGTGGAACGTACACAAGGAATGTTAGTAAAATTAAAAGGTGTGCCCACCACATGACATAAAATACTCCAGCAGCTACTGATGTAGGTAAGAAACCAAAAATAGCAGCGATGCTAGAAGCAACTGGCTCTGTATACGTTAATCCTTCACCATGCCAAATTAACCCCATACCATTGGCAAGTAATGTTGATACCATTAATCCCCCAATGAAAATTAATACAAGACCGTTTTTCCATCCTCTCTTTAGACGCACTAGCTTTTCCACATAGCGTCGGTAGAATGCCCACACTACTGCGATTAAAATCATTAAAACCACAAGCTCTTGGAAGAATGTAAAGACACCATAGAATATGCCTAATGGCAGATGTGATCCTGGTGCTAACCCCTTCCAGATTAAATCAATAGCACCTAGCTGTACCATTAAAAACCCATAGAAAAACATAACGTGAATTAATCCACTTTTCGGATCCTTTAATAGCTTATTTTGACCAAATACATTGACCATAATATAGCGAAGTCGTTCCTTAACACTTTCATCAAACTCAACCTTTTTCCCCAATTGCACATATTTATAGCGTGTTTTTAACAGATAGAAGAACAATCCTACTGCATAAAGCACAACCACGACTGTTAAGACAATGTTAGCAATTAATAATGGACTCATGGTTGGTCCCCCCTTTAGTTTGTCGTCATTTTCTCTCTTTGTGGAAAATTTGCTAGTTCATACGGAAATGTACGTCACTTTATCATTATATTCCTATTCTAATAAATGAGTGAGCATTCAGTCAACATAAAACGGAAATATTTCTGATAATTTTATATTCTTACATTTTACAAGAAAAAAAGCCACCCTGAATTTTTTTCAAAGTAGCATTTTTTACTTTCCTAATCAATTACAACTAGAGATTCACTGATACAACATTAAATTACATTTTATTTTTTAAAGACATTGCCGCTACGAATATATTCTACATCTGCTACATTTAATCGAGCATTCACAACACGTGCAGCAGCAAATAAGTAATCTGATAATCGATTTAAATATTTTTGAACAACCTTTGGCACATCCTCAACTTCCTTCATAAGCGTTACCATTTCACGCTCTGCTCGACGTGCAACTGTACGAGCAATGTGTAAAGTAGCAGCTGCTGGTGCACCTCCTGGTAATATAAAGCGTTGTAACGGTGGTGCTTCATCGGATAATGCATCAATACGTGCTTCAAGCACCTCAATTGGTTGTTCTGTTAATTTATAGTGGCGCTCTTTCATCACATTGGCTAAATCCCCACCTGCATCGAATAGTTCATGCTGAATTGTTTCTAGGTCTGTCAAAATATCCTTGAAAAGCGCTTGATCTAATTCACTAACAGCCTTACCAATAAAGGAGTTTAATTCATCAATCGCCCCATATGTTTCAACACGCAAACTATCTTTATCAACGCGACCTCCAATAAGACTTGTTTTCCCTGTATCACCTGTTTTCGTGTAAAGCTTCATTTCTCTCATCTCCTAAAATGAATTTTTATAATTTCTGATTGCCTGAACCGTTGTCTCATAAACACCTTTAGCAATCATTTTACCAACCTCTGTAATTGGACCACCATACAGCATTTCTTCTCCTTTTTGCGTCGCTGCAATTAAAAGACTGTCTGTAGCAGTTCCTGTAGCAATGGTACCACTACGCTCGTCACGTATATTTTCTGAATGTAAAGCTTTCGTTTTTGCCTCAGTAGCTGTCATCATTGCCTGAAAAAATGCTTCCTCCGATAAACAGCCATTGATAATGACCCATGTATTAATAGTACCAATATATGGATCATCCTGTCTTTCATGTACACGTGACACATCAACCGCATTCCCTACACCAGCTGTTACAGCTACTATCATACTGCCAAAAGGAGCAGAAAATTCATTCATTGCTACTAGAGATGTTGGTACTGCTGTTAACATAACAACCGTATTTGTAGGCGAAAATTTACCCTTACGCAAAAACTCGTTGACTTCTCTCTTCACATCACTAATGACATAATCACTAGGTACAGAGCGATTTAATAAGCAGTTATGCCAGCCGATACCAGGATTATGAACAGCAGAGGATACTGTTTTTAAAGGAATCTCTGTCTTGAGTTGAATATAATGTTCTGTTATGGTGAAATGTTCCTTTTTGATGACAGCCCGCTCCTGAAAGTCGGTAGCTGAGGGCATCATTGTAATTTGTGGTTTTGGTAATTCAGGATGGGCATAGGTAGTCACTCGAGCTTGATAAACTTCTTCGATTTGGGAAGCAACTAATACTTCATGTGGTGCACCAAGTGCTCTCATTTGTCCGCCTTCCATAAGCAATAATTCATCACAATAAAGAGAGGCTAAATTCATATCGTGTAGGACCATCACTACCGTTAAACCACACTCCACAGCTTCCTGCCGAACCAAATCTAAAATTTGACGTTGGTGTGCAATATCAAGATGATTCGTTGGTTCATCCAGCAGTAAAATTTCAGCTGTTTGAGCTAATGCTTGTGCAACAAAAACTCTTTGCTGTTCACCGCCAGATAAAAATTCCATGGCAGTATACTCATAACGCTTCACGCCTGTTTGTAGCATAGCATGTTGTACAGCCTGTTCATCCTGTTCAGACCAACTCGAGAAAAA
>NZ_DAMDAY010000162.1:0-7938 GCF_032093475.1 Lysinibacillus sp.
GACCATATATAGCGGTATCTTTTCCCTACAACGCTGTAGCGTGCATGAAAGTCATTTGCCACTTCCTCTACCGATAATACACGAATATCTCTAGGTAGCTGTACATTCAATGCCTTGTGGTACTTTTCTGTTGGAATGGAGAGTGGTGTATCAAAATGCAATGTTTGCCCTGTTGCATGAACTCTAGCATCTGTACGCCCACTTGCAGTTACTTTAATCTTTTCCCCTTTATGCATAATAGCTAGTACTCGCTCCAGTTCAGCCTGCACTGTACGTTCCCCTGGCTGTACTTGATAGCCTGAGAAATGCGTTCCATCATAGCTGATAATTACTTTTAATCGTCGCATAAAGCTTACTCCTTTTAACTTCTATAGAAGAATAGCAATACGCCTATTGCTACTAATAGCACAAGCGCAAATGTGTCGCCCATATCCCATTTTAGTCTACGATATCTAGTACGACCTTCACCACCACGATAGCCTCTTACCTCCATCGCTGTTGCTAAGTCCTCAGCTCGCTTAAAGGCACTGACAAAGAGAGGTACAAGCAATGGTACGACAGCTTTTATTCTATCTTTTATCGGTCCAGAGGATAGGTCTGAACCTCGTGCCATTTGTGCTTTCATAATCTTATCTGTTTCATCCATTAAGGTCGGAATAAAACGCAATGAAATAGACATCATTAAAGCCAATTCATGTACTGGTACCTTCAATGCTTTTAATGGATTTAGAAGCACCTCAATACCATCTGTAATAGAAATAGGTGATGTTGTTAATGTTAAAATCGACGTCATAAAGACTAATACTAGAAATCGTATAGAAATATAGATCCCTCGTCTAATTCCTTCATCATAAATGGTAATGAACTTTGATTCAAAAATAGGAACGCCTTCTTTTGTCATAAATATATGAAGAAGGAATGTGAAGGCCATCAGAAAGATAACAGGCTTTAATCCATTAATTAAAAAATATAGGCGAATCCGTGATATTAAAACTACCAATAGTGTAAATGCCAGTAACATAGCGTATGTCACTGTATTATTCGCCAAAAAGACAATAATAATAAACGCAAAGACGAAAATGAGCTTAGACCTTGGATCCAGTTTATGCACAGGTGAATCACCAGGGAGGAAGCGTCCAAATATCATTTTTTCCATCATGGCTCTCCACGCTCCTCTCTTAGGCCTTGAGCAATTTCAGCTGCAAGCTCCTCCTCTGTTAAGCAAACCTTAGAGAAGGAACGTCCTATCATATGCTCAACCCTCTGCTGAAAGCGAACAATACGTGGTGGCTCTAAGCGGAAACTCTTTAATGTTTCTACATCTTTAAAAATATCCCGTGGTGTTCCACTTAAGACATTCTTACCTTCATGCATAATCACAATATTATCCGCATATCGTGCCGCATCCTCCATACTATGTGTTACTAAAATTGTTGTGAGGTGTCGTTCTTGATGAAGCTGATAAAACATATCCATTATTTCTTTTTGACCTCGTGGATCAAGACCAGCCGTAGGTTCATCTAATACAATAACCTCTGGGTCCATTGCTAAAACACCTGCAATCGCCACTCGACGCATTTGACCGCCTGATAAATCGAATGGGGATTTCTCAAGTACGTTGTTAGGTAAGCCAACTAAGCTAACAAGTTCCCTTGCACGAGCTTCGGCTTCCTCCTCTGATACTCCAAAGTTCATAGGGCCAAACATAATATCCTTTAAAACCGTTTCTTCAAATAATTGATGCTCTGGAAACTGAAAGACAATACCGACCTTTTGACGTACAGCTTTTAAATCTTTTGCTTTTTTACCAGCTACAATAATGCGATCCCCAATATGTACTTCTCCTGAAGTAGGTCTTAGAAGTGCGTTAAAATGCTGAAGAATAGTCGATTTACCAGAACCAGTATGGCCAATAATCGCTTGATAAGTATGGGAGGGGATATCAAAATCTACATCGAAAAGAGCCCTCTTTTCAAAAGGCGTCCCCTGCGAATAGGCATAGCTTACTTGTTGAAGTTTGATGTCCATAAATCATTCACCAACTCTTCTTCTGTCATATGTTGTCCCATTAACGGAACACCTTCCTTTTGCAATAGCTTTGATAACTTCAAGGCAAATGGTAAATCCAGTCCGAATTCAACTAGCTTGTCCCCGAGTGCAAAGATTTCAGCAGGTGTACCTTCTGCAAATTTCTTGCCATCATTCATAAAAAGAACACGATTTGCTAGCATCGCCTCTTCTAAATCATGTGTAATCGATATAACTGTTAATCCTGTTTCCGCACGTAAGGTCTGGACAGTTTGCAACACCTCTGCACGCCCCTGTGGATCTAACATAGATGTAGCCTCATCTAAAATAAGAAGCTTTGGCTTTAATGCAAGTGCTCCAGCGATGGCAACACGCTGTTTTTGCCCTCCTGATAGATGATGCGGTTCATGGTCTAAAAACTGGCTCATTTTTACTTGCTCCAGTGCTGCATGGACACGCTTTACCATATCCTCAAAAGGTACACCGTTATTTTCGAGTGCAAATGCTACATCATCTTGCACGGTTGCACCGACAAATTGATTGTCAGGGTTTTGAAATACCATTCCCATTAAAGAGCGGGACTCCCAAAGGTTATCTTCACTTAAAGGCTCACGTAATATACGTACATCTCCTTGTTGAGGAAATAATAAACCATTCATCAACTTAGCGATTGTAGATTTACCAGATCCATTATGACCTACTATGGCAATCCATTCACCTTCTTCAACTGCAAAGCTAACGTTTTCGACAGCATTACGGCTAGCTTGATCTTCTGGCGTATATGAAAAAGTCACATTATTTAAAGATAAAATTTCAGGCATATCTAGAACTCCTCTCTCCATGCTCTGCTCTACTAACTAACTTACACTTTTTTATGTATGAATTCTACTACATTCCGTATGTCGATAAAAGAAAAATACTACAATAACACGTCAAACTAATAATAGGGTAATGGATAACAAAATAAAATCCATATATTAAAAAAAGCACCACAAATTGGCGCTATCTTTAATAATAAAAAAGCGCGCACCTCATTCGATAGAAATGCGCTTGTCGTTACATTTACAAGAAATACGGGTGCTCAAGCCCTTATTTCTCCTGAATGAGGTGCGGAGAGCTAAACGAGACGCCACACCACATAGAGTGTCCGCTCATCATAACGCTCAGCTTAATTATTTGTCGTATAAATCATTTATAAAGAAAGAGGGTGGTGATTCCCACCCTCTTCACCACAAGTTTTCTCTTATGATTAAACTAGTTCAATCACAACAACAGGTGCACCGTCACCACGACGAGGACCTACTTTAAGAATACGAGTGTAACCACCTTGACGCTCAGCATAACGTGGTGCAACATCATCAAATAACTTTTGAAGTGCAAATGATGTTGTTTCGTTACCTTCAGCATCAGTCGTTGTTACTAGTTCACGACGGATGAATGCAGCAGCTTGACGGCGTGCGTGTAAATCTCCGCGTTTACCTAAAGTAATCATTTTTTCAACAGCTTTACGTACTTCTTTAGCGCGAGCCTCAGTAGTTTCGATACGCTCGTTAATGATTAAATCAGTAGCTAAGTCACGTAACATCGCTTTACGTTGAGAACTTGTACGACCAAGTTTTCTGTAACCCATGGATGTTTCCCTCCTTTATAGAAAAAAATCTGATCTTGTTAGTTGTTTTAAATCGCTTAGTCTTCTTTGCGTAATCCTAAACCAAGCTCTTCTAACTTCGCTTTTACTTCTTCTAGTGACTTACGTCCAAGGTTACGAACTTTCATCATATCGTCTTCTGATTTATTCGCAAGTTCTAGTACTGTATTAATACCAGCGCGTTTTAAACAGTTGTAAGAACGAACAGAAAGATCAAGCTCTTCGATAGTCATCTCTAAAACTTTTTCTTTTTGATCTTCTTCTTTTTCGACCATGATTTCAGCAGTTTGTGCCTCATCCGTCATGCCAACGAAGATGTTAAGATGCTCGGTTAAAATTTTTGCTCCGAGCGAAATCGCCTCTTTCGGACCGATGCTGCCATCTGTCCACACATCAAGAGAAAGTTTGTCGTAGTCAGAAGACTGACCAACACGAGTATTTTCCACTTGGAAATTGACGCGTGATACTGGAGTGTAAATAGAGTCGATCGGGATCACGCCGATAGGAAGATCCTCACGTTTGTTTTGATCAGCAGGAGTGTAACCACGGCCACGTTGTGCATACATACGCATACGTAAATGACCGTTTTTAGCGATTGTTGCAATATATAGATCTGGGTTTAAAATTTCTACGTCACTGTCATGTGTAATGTCAGCAGCCGTAACTGTACCATCGCCTTTTACATCAATCTCAATAACTTTTTCTTCGTCAGAGTAGATTTTAAGAGCTAGTTTTTTCACGTTCAAAATGATTGAAGCTACATCTTCTACTACGCCTTCTACAGTTGAGAATTCGTGAAGAACACCATCAATTTGAATTGAAGTGACAGCAGCTCCTGGTAATGAAGACAGAAGGATACGACGTAAAGAATTACCCAAAGTGTTTCCATATCCGCGTTCAAGCGGTTCTACAACAAACTTTCCATATTTGGAATCTTCGCTGATCTCCACCGTTTCAATCTTTGGTTTTTCAATTTCGATCATTTTATTTACCCTCCTTCAAAACATCGAATGTATAGGTTCTTTCCATCATAGATTCGATCGTCAATGACGTATCGTTTATTATCTGCACAAGACAGTCTGTACAAAAAATGATGTTCTCATACAATATGAGACGCACCCATTACACGCGACGACGTTTTGGCGGACGGCAACCATTATGAGGAACTGGAGTAACGTCTTTAATAGCAGTTACTTCTAAACCAGCAGCTTGAAGTGCACGAATAGCAGCTTCACGACCAGCACCAGGACCTTTAACAGTTACTTCCAACGTTTTCAGACCATGTTCAAGGGATGTTTTAGCAGCAGTTTCTGCAGCCATTTGAGCAGCGAATGGTGTAGATTTACGTGAACCACGGAAACCAAGAGCACCAGCACTTGACCAAGATACAGCGTTACCTTGCATATCTGTAATCGTTACGATTGTATTGTTAAATGTAGAACGAATGTGTGCAATACCAGATTCGATATTCTTTTTCACACGACGTTTACGAGTTTGTTGTTTACGAGCCATGTTAAGAAGGAACCTCCTTTACCAATTATTTTTTCTTGTTCGCAACTGTTTTACGAGGACCTTTACGCGTACGCGCATTGTTCTTCGTATTTTGACCACGAACAGGTAAGCCACGACGGTGACGGATACCACGGAATGAACCGATTTCCATCAGACGTTTAATGTTTAATGAAGTTTCGCGACGTAAGTCACCTTCAAGTTTGTAAGAATCTAATTGTTCACGGATTTTGTTTAACTCATCTTCAGTTAAGTCGCGTACGCGTGTATCTTCTGAAATACCTGCATCAGCTAGTACTTTCTGAGCTGTAGTTTTACCAATACCGAAAATGTACGTTAATGAAATTACCACGCGTTTGTCGCGAGGAATATCAACACCAGCAATACGTGCCATGTACGTTGTGCACCTCCTTTAGAATTAACCTTGTTTTTGTTTATGTTTAGGATTTTCACAGATTACCATTACTTTACCGCGTCGGCGAATTACTTTACATTTTTCGCAGATCGGTTTCACAGATGGTCTCACTTTCATCTAACCTAACCTCCTTAGTAGTCCGGAGCGCAAAAGATTATTTAAAACGGTATGTGATACGACCGCGAGTTAAATCATAAGGAGATAACTCGATAGTAACCTTATCTCCAGGTAGAATACGGATAAAGTGCATACGAATCTTACCAGATACGTGTGCTAGAATCACATGTCCATTTTCTAATTCTACCTTAAACATCGCGTTTGGCAAAGTCTCAACAACTGTCCCTTCGACTTCAATTACATCATCTTTCGCCATCTACTCTGTCTCCTCTCTATATGCAAATTAAAGTTCTCATCGTTACATCAAACGGATATCTGCTGCAACTATAGAAGCAACCTCGTTTCAACATATGTTTGGATTGTATGAGAGATGTTTGAAAGACGCTCGTCTGGTTTCGCTTCACACAATCCACGGAATATACAGAACCAGTAAGGGCACTGAATCTCCCATGTTTACACGAATACCGGAATGTCTTAGATGAGATATTCATACCCGTTACACAGATGCTTCCACGAAACCCATTATACTCCTCCAAAAGGTATGTTGCACTTTTTGGTAGAAATATATACCGGGCACAATATGCTTTTGCAACTCTCAAAAAAATTATGTTTCGTTGTTGCTCCCGCATGCCTCCCGCGGAAGCAGTATTCTGCGCCCGGAGCCGGGTATCAGCTGCGGCTGCCCTGTAAAAGAGCATCAAGATCAGCAAACACTTTGTTAATATCTTGCTGTCCATCTATATTAGTTAACACACCTTTTGCTTTATAGAAATCAAGTAAAGGTTGTGCTTGTTTCATATTTACTTCCAGACGGTTCGCAACCGTTTCAGGATTATCATCTGCACGTGTATAAAGCTCGCCACCATCTTTATCACATTTTCCTTCCTCAGCTGGAGGGTTGAAAATTAAATGATAAGAAGTACCACAAGTTTTACAAATACGTCGACCTGATAGACGAGCGATTAACTCATCTTTTTCAACTTGAATGTTAATTGTATGCTCAATCGCTTTATTTAGATCAGCAAGGATGCTATCTAAAGCTTCAGCTTGAGGAACAGTACGTGGGAATCCATCAAGTAAGAATCCCTTTTCACAGTCAGGTTTAGCCAGTCGCTCACGAACAATACCAATCGTTACTTCATCTGGTACAAGTGCACCTTGATCAATAAACGATTTAGCTTGTAAGCCTAGTTCAGTACCTTCTTTGATTGCAGCACGGAACATATCGCCTGTAGAAATATGAGGAATTGCGTACTTCTCAACAATTTTATCTGCCTGTGTGCCTTTACCAGCACCTGGCAGACCCATTAAAACGATATTCATTAGGAAATATTCCTCCCACAAAAGGTTTGCTGATTTAAGGAAACGATGGAACGTTCCCTAAAAACCAACATTACTTCATAAAGCCTTTGTAGTGACGTTTAACAAGTTGAGATTCTAGCTGCTTCATCGTTTCCAGCGCTACGCCGACTACGATAATAATACTAGTACCACCGATCTGCACTGAAGCAGGTAAATTCATAAAGTTTATGAATATAATCGGCATTACAGAAATAACAGTTAAGAAAATCGCGCCGACAAATGTCAGTCGATATAACACGCTTGTTAAATACGTTTGAGTGTTTTCACCAGGACGAATACCCGGAATATAAGCACCTTGTTTTTTCAAGTTATCTGCCACATTTTCTGGATTCACTTGTACGAATGCATAGAAATATGTGAACGCGATGATTAATGCAACATAAATAATCATCCCAACAGGTTTTGTATAATCAAAAGTGTTATTAATGAATGTTGTTACATTATTTTCACCGAAGAACGGAACTATCGTACGAGGTGTCATCAGAAACGCCGAAGCAAAGATTACAGGAATAACCCCTGCAGCATTTACTTTTAACGGTAAATGCGTTTGTTGACCACCCGTCTGTTGGTTACGCCCAGTAACTCGTTTTGCATATTGAATTGGAATTTTACGAAGTGCTTGTTGCACGTAAATAACTCCAACAACAACTGCTAATAAAACTAATACAAGCAACGCAAGGATGATGATGTTGATAAATAATTTATCTCCTGCACCCTCGATTTGCTGTGCAAAGATTTGGTTAATTCCTGTAGGCAATGCTGCAACGATACCTGCGAAAATGACAACAGAAATACCATTACCAACACCATGAGCAGTAATTTGCTCAGCAAGCCATACTAGGAATGCTGTACCCGCTGT